>NZ_JACJFH010000003.1:0-131143 GCF_014164495.1 Pseudoalteromonas sp. SG41-5
TTTTCTAATTCACCTTTCACCTTTCACCTTTCACCTTTCACCTTTCACCTTTAATCCCACAAAACCTGCGCTTCACCGCTGTTTCCTTTAAGCATGTGTAATGTTATGTAAAGTCAGTTGAGCTATTGCTGCACTGGTGCTTGAATTACACTCATAAATAGCAGTAATTCAGGTTTTTATATGATTTGGCAACTTAAGCCGAGTTTAGTGGCGGTGAGTGTGTTGCTGCTCAGTGCATGCAGCAATCAGCTCAATCCTACTGAACGTGCGCAAGATATCGCAAATACCCCAGAGCTTTGGCAACAAGCGACTACGTCTGCATTAAAGGTTGAAGATAATTGGCTGCAGCAGCTAGAAAACCCACAAGTTTTTTTTCTAGTTGAACAGGCATTAGCAAATAACCAGCAAATTTTGCAGTCCGGTTATGATGTTGCTATTAAACAGCAGCAGCTAATTGCCACAGGCGCCGCGTTGTGGCCGAGCTTGGATTTATCTTCGCGGACGAATCGCAGCAAAGATAATCGCCCTGTTAGCTACAATAATGCCAGTTCGGCAAATTTAACCCTCAGCTACGAAATTGATCTATGGGGCAAGCTATCTGATGCGCAGCGTCAAGCTAACCTTGAATTTTTAGCAGAGCAAGCCAATTTTGAGCAAAGTAAGCAGCGCTTAGTAGGCGATGTAGTCAGCGGCTGGTTTAATGTCATCAGTGCGCAAAAGCTATTGGCACTGTATCAACAGCGTGAAAAAAACGCTGAGCAAAATTTGGCAATTATTGAATCGGGTTATCGCCAAGGTTTAAATGATGCGTTAGATGTGTATTTAACGCGTAATGAACTAAATACTGAACGCTCGCGAATTGCCGGGCAAAAAGCGACATTAAATCAAGCTATTCGAACACTTGAACGGCTAACTGGAGATTATCCAAAAGGCGCCTTAACTGTCGAGGCCGAGCTACCATTATTAGATAAACCTATTCCATTAGGTTTACCGTCAGAATTGATCACCCGTAAACCAAGTTTAATGGCCAGTTGGTATCAACTGTTAAGTACCGATGCTAATTTGGCCTATGCCCATAAACAACGTTTTCCCAGCTTAGATTTATCAGCAACGTTAGGTGATAGCACAGACCGAGTAAGCGACTTGTTTTCTCCGTCGAGCCTGGCATGGTCGTTGGTTGGTAGCATTTCTATGCCGCTGTTTGATGCAGGTAGACTAAAAGCAAACGAGGAAGCTGCGCGGTTAGCAGTGCTAAGCCAAGAGCAAAATTATTTAGCGAGTTTGTATGATGCATTTAATGATGTTGAACAAGCTATTTCGCAAGAGCAGTCATTACAACAGCGCTACCAGGCTACGCTTAAAGCGCAAGAAAATGCTATTGCAGCAGAGCAATTATCATTTGAGCAATATCAAAGTGGTTTAGTCACTTACACCACCGTATTAGATGCACAAGACCGCTCTTTTGATGCTCAAAGCTCAGTCATCGAAATTAAAAACCAACTTATTATTAACCGTATAAATCTTCATATTGCCCTTGGTGGCGATTTTTCACAGCCAACCAACGCATCAACAGAGCAATAACTATGAACTTAAAAACCAGAAAAATATTGATCCCAGCCGTAGTGATTGCAGCAACCGCAGCAATCGTTATGTTCATTCAAGGTAACCCGCCGCAAGCTAATCGTTTTGCAGCGCCACCTAAAGCACAAATTAGTGTGGCAGTGCAGTTACTAACACCGCAATCATACCAAGTGATGATTGATAGTTTTGGCACCGTAAAACCACGTACGCAAAGTGGCTTAGTTGCTCAAGCATCGGGGCAAATCATTGCGGTTAGTGAGCAGTTTCGCGAAGGGGGCTTTTTTGAAAAAGGGGATGTGTTACTGCAACTTGATGATAGGGATCACCGCGCTGAAGTAAAAGCCGCACAAGCAAACTTATTAACTGCGCAACAGGGCTTACAAGAAGAGCAAGCGCGTGGACGTCAAGCTTTGGTTGACTGGCAGCGTTTAGGTAATGGTGCACAAGCGAGTAACTTAGTGTTGCGCGAACCACAATTAGCCGCAGCGCAAGCACAAGTGTTGTCAGCTCAAGCGCAACTTGAAAAAGCTGAACTTGATTTAGAGCGTACTAAAATTACAGCTCCTTATGCCGGTCGTGTACTCAGTCGCAGTGTTGATCTAGGCCAAGTGGTGTCTAATAATACTCAGCTTGCAACGATTTATGCCATTGATAGTGTGGAAATTCGTCTGCCAATCAAAAATAAAGATTTGCCATTTATAAACTTACCAGAGCAATATCGTGATGGGCAAAAAAATGCACTTGGATCAGCGGTGCATTTCACTTCAGACTTAGTCGGCAAGCAAAGTTGGCTTGGGCAAATTTCGCGTACCGAAGGAGCTATTGATGAAAGCGCCCAACAACTGTACGTGGTGGCACAAATTAATGATCCATACAAAGCAACAGCGCAAAACCAATACCCAATTAAGATAGGGCAATATATTAAAGCGCAGATCAGCGGTAAACAGGTAAACGATGTATTGGTTATTCCTAACAGCACCATTTATCAAGGCAGCTATGTGTATGTTGTTGAGCAAGGCGTACTTAAGCGTAAAGAGATTAGCTTAGCATGGCAAAACGCCACGCAAGGAATTATTGCCAGTGGTTTAACGGCTGGTGAACAGTTGGTACTCACACCGCTTGGTCAGGTGAGCTCGGGTACGCGAGTTAAAGTAATGGGTGAACCCGCAACCTCGACAGAACCTGTGAAAAAACAGCGCCCAAGTCGTGAGCAGCTAGAAGAGATGGCTAAGAAACAGGGTATTACTGTTGAGCAGTTAGTTGAAAAACGCCGCGCAGCAAGATCGCAAGGAGATAAACCATGATAGCTTGGTTTACCAAAAATCATGTTGCAGCTAATTTATTGCTGATCAGCATTGTATTTGCGGGTCTATTTAGTTTAACTACGCAAATACCGCTTGAAGTATTTCCTTCATTTGAAACCGATCGCATTAGCGTTAGCGTATCATTACGTGGCTCAACGCCAGAAGATGTAGAGCAAGGGGTGACGATTCGAATTGAAGAGTCAGTGCAAGATTTAGAAGGGATCAAGCAGATCTCAAGTCGCTCCTCAGAAGGCTCTGCCTCGGTTAGCATCGAAGTTGAAAGCGGTTATGATCCGCGGGAGTTATTAGCCGATATAAAAAGCCGGGTTGATGCGATCAATACCTTTCCTGTTGATGCCGAAAAGCCCGTTGTAGCTCTTGCAGAGCGCAAGCGCGAAGTCATTGCAGTCACCGTTGCCAGCGATTACGGCGAAAAAGAAACCCGCGAATACGCCGAGCAAGTACGAGATCAATTACTACGTTTACCGAGCGTGACGCAGGTTGAACTAAGTGGCGTGCGCGATTACGAGTTAGCCATTGAAGTCAGTCAAGATACATTACGCCAATATAGTTTAAGTTTAAGTGATATTTCACGGGCCATTAGCAATTCGAGCTCAGACATTTCTGCGGGGAATTTAAAAACCGAAGGCGGCGACGTACTCATTCGCTCTAAAGGCCAAGCTTACCGTAAAGACGAATTTGCCCAAGTTGTAGTAAAACACCAAAGCGATGGCACCATAATTCGCCTTGGAGATATTGCTAAAATTAGCGATGACTTTGAAGAAACCCCAGTGCGCACCCGCTTTAATGGTAAACAAGCCGCGTTTATTGATGTGTACCGAATCGGCCCGCAAAGTGCTATTACCGTGGCGGATGAGGTTAAAGAATTCATTGAAAACCAGCAAACAAATCTGCCGATGGGGTTTGAGCTGAGTTACTGGGATGATGATTCAGAACTGGTTAAAAGTCGTATTGCCACGCTTACCACTAATGCCTTACAAGGCGGCATTTTAGTGTTGGCTTTACTGACGTTATTTTTACGACCGGCCATCGCATTCTGGGTGTTCATTGGTATTCCAGTATCGTTTATGGGGGCTTTTTTAGCGATGCCATTGTTTGGTGTAACACTGAACATTATGAGCTTATTTGGTTTTATTTTAGTACTGGGAATTGTTGTTGATGATGCCATTGTTACTGGTGAAAATGTTTATACTCATTTAAAAACGGCTGAATCAGGTGAACAAGCGGCTATTCGTGGTACCCAAGAAGTGGCAACGCCGGTAACGTTTGGGGTTTTAACCACAGTCGCGGCCTTTTTACCTTTGGCGTTTATTGAAGGTGGCCGTGGCGCGTTATTTGCGCAAATTCCAGTGGTGGTGATCCCCGTGCTATTATTCTCGTTAATTGAGTCTAAGTTCGTGTTACCAGCGCATTTAAAGTACATCAAATTACGTCATCAAAAAGGCGAGCCCTCAAAATTTGATAAGTTCCAACAACGTTTTGCTGATGGTTTTGAGCATGCAATCTTAAAATACTATCAGCCCATTTTAAACCTCGCTTTACGGCATAAACTAGCAACGGTGAGCTTGTTTGTTGGTATTTTCTTGATCATTTTAACCATGATCACCAGTGGTTGGACTAAGTTTATTTTCTTCCCACGTATTCCAAGTGAAACGGTTCGAGTTAACTTAACCTTGCCAACGGGCACACCGTTTGAAGTGACTAATAAATATGTCATTGATATGTCGGATAAAGCACGCCAATTACAAGATAAGTACCGCGATGAAGATACAGGTGAAAGTGTTATTTTAAATATACTCGCCACCACAGGCGGGCGCGGTGGCGCGTCTAACTCTGGCAGTGTTCGTTTTGAAATAACACCCGCTGAAAGCCGCGACTCAGATATTGGCTCGCGCGAGCTTGCCAGCGAATGGCGCGATTTAATTGGTATTATACCTGGCGCTGAAAGCTTAACTTTTAGAGCCGAAATTGGCCGTAGTTCCGATCCGATTGACGTACAGTTAACGGCAACCTCACTGACAACATTGCAAGAAGTGGCTGATCATGTCAAAGCGCGGTTAGCGACATACCCAACGGTATTTGATATTGCTGATAGTATGTCTGATGGCAAAGAAGAGCTACAAATAGAGCTAACAGAGCAAGGCCTAGCACTGGGGTTGAATCGTGTTGATGTATCGCAACAAGTGCGTAATTCATTTTTTGGAGCGCAAGCTCAGCGTATTCAACGTGGCCGCGATGATGTGCGAGTAATGGTGCGTTTACCAATCGAAGAGCGCCGCTCAGTGGCGGATCTAAAAGATATTTTAATCAATCTACCCGATGGCGGCACTGTGCCTTTATCGCATGTAGCTAAGCTGGTGCCAGGGCAAAGTCCTTCGTCGATAAATCGCATTGATCGCTACCGTACTTTGAATGTTACCGCTGATATTGAAAAAGAAAACACCAATATGACGGTGCTCCAAGCTGACTTAAAAATTTACCTAGATGAGCTTGTACAGCAATACCCTGGTGTAAGTCACTCACTCGAAGGCGAAGCCAAAGAGCAGCGAGAGTCATTTGGTTCACTTGCATGGGCATTGGTTTTTGTGTTTTTTATTATCTACGGCTTATTAGCAATCCCATTTAAATCCTACTTGCAGCCATTGATCGTTATGAGTGTGATCCCATTTGGCATGATAGGCGCGGTAATAGGGCATTGGATCATGGGCATGGAACTGACCATTATGAGCTTACTCGGCATGCTAGCCTTAATTGGTGTAGTGGTGAACGATTCACTCGTTTTGGTTGATTTTATTAATAAAAAACGCAGTGAAGGGGGGGATTTACTGGAGGCGGTAAAAATGGCGGGCGCATCACGTTTTCGTCCTGTGATGTTAACCAGCTTAACGACCTTTATAGGCTTAATGCCGCTACTGTTTGAGAAGGCAACACAAGCGCAATTTTTGATCCCGATGGCGGTGAGTCTTGGTTTTGGAATTATTTTTGCGACCTTTATTACCTTGTTGCTAGTGCCAGTTAACTACTTGTTGATGGAGCGCCTGCAAGGCTGGTTTAAATAAAAAGTTATTCCCCACAATCTATTAGGTTGTGGGGAATACACGCAAAATTTCTCAAACTATTTTTTCAAGCTGAGGTAAACTAATCACAAAGTAGTTAAATTCAAAGGCTTCAACATGATTGAATACCCGATTGATCAACTCCCACAGCTTATCGATGAGCTTCTGCAATGCGATACCACAGAACGTAAAAACAAGCTGTTAGCCGACGCTAAAGAAATTCTCTCAACTGAGCATTTGTCGTTATTGTTTGAAGCATTGCCAAAAGAGCAACGTTTAGATATTTGGCAGTTGTTAGATGAAGACACCCAGCACGAAATATTTATTAATTTAGGCGCGGATAGCTGTCGTTGGTTATTACAATCACTAGATGAAGATGACGGTTTTAAATTACTTGATGAAGTGAGTGTTGAAGAGTTACTAGAACTCGAAGAGATAATTCCGGAGCGCTTTGTTGAATACGCGCGCCATCAATTGGATGAAGTACAAACTAAGCAGTACGAGCTTGCACAGCAATACAACCCAGAGCAATTAGGTCACTGGTTGGATTTTGACGCTATTAAAGTATCTGAAAAGCTAACCGTTGCAGGTGCTCGCAAAATCTTGCAAAAAGGTTTACCTCAGTACAGTGAAGTGATTTATTTAGTTAGCCGTAAAGGCACTTTAATTGGTGAAGTGCCAGTTAATGCATTATTTAAAGCTAACGACTCTGATACTTTGCTGAGTTTTGCAGTGCATGATGTTGCCTCTTTACATGCCGATGATGACTTATACGAAGCGGCTGAAGTGGTGATCCATAGCGAAAGAATGGCTATGCCAGTGGTCAATGCAGATAACAAGCTGTTAGGGCGTTTAAAAGTCACTTCAGCCTACGAGTTGCGCCAAGAGGTAACCGATGAAGCCGCAGCTAAAGCGGGTGGTTTACGAGAAGACGAAGACCTATTTGCCAGCGTACGAAAAAGTGCGAAAAACCGTGGTATTTGGTTAGGCATTAATTTAGCAACCGCATTTTTAGCATCCTGGTTTATTGGCTTATTTGGCGCAACCATTGAGCAAGTAGTTGCATTGGCAGTATTAATGCCGGTAGTTGCATCAATGGGCGGTATTGCCGGTAGTCAAACACTTACCGTAATCGTGCGCGGTTTAGCGCTTGGTCAGGTAACCGACTCAAACCGTAAGGCGTTACTTAAAAAAGAGCTTAGGGTAGGGGCTGTAAATGGCTGTGTGTGGGCTATGGTAATTGGTGTGCTTACCTATTTCTGGTTTAGTGATGTGATGCTCAGTATCACTATTACAGTGGCTATTTTGCTTAATTTAATTGCAGCCTCTTTGTCTGGCGTGGTGATCCCTTCGATTTTAGATAAAATGAAAATCGACCCGGCACTGTCAGGTTCAGTAATCTTGACAACAGTGACCGATATCGTTGGCTTTGTCACTTTCTTAGGGTTAGGTAGTTTATTACTACTTTAGTATTTTAGTGTACGCAGTATGATAACTTTTACAGGTATTTGATTAATTTCAGTTTTATTTCTGTTGTGTGAACCTTTAGTGAAGAACTGGTTGGCGCGTATCATCTGGTTCTTTTTTATCATAAAGTACAACTCTCGCAGTAGCGAGCTACATAATTAAAAAGGAAATACTCAATGTCAAAGAAACCAGCTAAAGCAATCAGTAAAGAAGTAAAATCGATTAAAAAAGAAATCAGCGCTCGTAAAGATAAAGTCGCAAAACAAAAAGCCAAAATAGGTAAGCTTAAAAAAGCGCTGAAAAAAGCAGCTTAATTTAGCATACAAAAATACTGCTGTGCGACCAGTTATTCAGCGCCATCAGTAAAGGTATATATACCTTTCAAATGCTTAGGCAATTATAAAATATTTTTGTAATTGCCTAAGCCAGTTTATTATCCCCACTCTTAGTACGTAACGATCTGTTTTTGTATAATATTTGTTAATAATTTTATGCAAATATGTTTTAATCTATGTATATCCTTTACAGCATTAAGCGTTTACTTAAACTTTATGATAAAAAATCACTTCATAGTCGCTATTTTTATCTTTATTTTCTCTACGCTAGCTAATGCGTCTGAACACTTTAGTGATCACGAACAATTCTGCTTACAGCAGCCAGAGAAAGACTGCTTAGTTTATATTAATGAACGTATAGAGAAATCAGAGCTAGATTCTTCTCGGTGGTACAAAGCCAAGTCTTACTTATTTGATTATTATTACGATAAAAGTGATTATGAAACCTTAAAAATCATTGTTGAGCCATTCGCAGAACGAGATGATCTACCTGAAGTATTTAAAGTCCAAGTTTACTTTTATTATGCCAAAGCCTTACGTTACTCTGAGGATGATGAGCTTGCAGAAATCTATGCTAATAAGGCTCTTACAGATATACAGTTGATGTACGACGCGTTTGCAGATCCAATGCGAATGCTTGAGTTAGCCAATTTGCAGTATGTTTTTGGTAATAAAGAATCCGCTTTTCAAATGCTACTCAAAACCGAACGAAAGTTTGGCAAGAGTAAAGACCCAATTTTTAATTTTGAATTACATTCCAATAAAGCAAATATTTATCATGCTTTTGGCGATTTAGAAAATGCCAGAGATAGTAGAAAAAAAGCACTCGATTGGATACTTCCAACTCAGCATCAAGGCAAAATTATTGTTGCACAAGGGAATTTAGCGCGTACATATCAATTGCTCGGACAGTATGACCTTGCCATTAAGTATTATGTTGACTCGTTAAGTTATATGGTCGATGGCAGCGATGATATTACCAAAGCTTCGCATACATTAAGGCTGGCAGAAATATGCTGGCAAGCAAAAGATAATCAGCAGGCCATTAAGTGGTTTAAAGCGGTTAAAGTGAGTGACTTAAATCGTAACCATAAAATAGTCTATGAACAATTAGCTAAAGCCTTAACTTTGTAGCGATTGTAACTATGCACCCTCGATAAGACGGCCCATATTTATATGGGCCGTAGTTATTTGTTTAATTAAAAGCTAAACGCTACATTCGCATAAACAAAGCGGCCATCTAAACTATATGGCGTGAACCCGCTGTAAGTGAAAATTTGGTTAAAATCACTATAACCAATATTACTTACCGTATCTTGCGGGTACTGATCAAATAGATTATTAGCACCTAAAGCAAGTTTCCATTGCTCAGTTGGACGATACGCTACTTCAATATCGGTGAGCCACTTTGCTTTTAGAAGCTCATCACCCTCAGCGCTACTTGAGGTATCAACTACTTCACCATAGCGTGTTGCACGAAGCGTGGTTTGAATATTTTCATAATCCCATGTTGCAGACAGGTTCCATTTATCTGCTGGTGTGCCTTTTTCGAATCGAGAAATTTCACGTCGTGCAAAGTATTGATATTCATCACCTAACGCTTCCAGTTCCGGTGGATTGTCTTTCACATGAGTAACTTCTGTATCGTTAAAGTTTACAGCGGCACTTAAGCGTAAGTCACCATAGTCAGCTAAACCAAGTAAATAGGTGGCAACAATATCTACCCCTTGAGTACGCGAATCGATAGCATTGGTAAAGTAGCGCACACTTTGGGTATTAAGCTCAGCGGCTTGTTGTGAAATAGCTTCAACAGCAGGGCCTTCTAAGTTTTCAGAAAGCACAATGCGATCATCAATATCGATACGATAAGCATCAAGCGTGAAGCTAAAATTACCTTCTGTGAAGATAAAACCAGCGGTCATATTGACAGACTCTTCAGCGTCTAAATCTTTTGCGCCAAGCGCTTTGGCAGCAGGCTCACTACTTGGAAATAATCCGACTTCTCTAGGTACGCCATTTTCAAATACAGTGCTGACTGATTTATAAGACGTTTGTGCAAGAGACGGTGCTCTAAAACCACTACTGATAGCACCACGTAACGATAATGAAGGAGTAATGCTATAGCGGCTGGCAAGTTTCGCTGTAAAAGTACTGCCAAAGTCACTATAGTCTTCAAATCGACCTGCTAGCACAGCATTCCAATTTTCAGTGAGGTAGGTATCAAATTCAGCAAATAGAGCAATGTTATGGCGGCTTTTATCAGTTGCACTATCCGGTGAAAAACCTGATAAAACTTGTGCACCACCGGCGGCAACAGGTACGCCTTGTGCATCAAGTACCGTTAAATACGAAGCTTGTTCACCGGCTTTGATTTGGTAGTTTTCATGGCGATATTCAGTACCAATGGTAACAAACACGTCATCAGGTAAGCCTAAGTCAAAGCTATTGCTGGCATCCATGTTAACAAGGAATTGTTCATACACTAATGCGCCATTATCAAACTCTGTCGGACTGTTAGCACCCATAGAGGTATTGATGCTATTGCTAACACCTAAGGCAAAATCATTGCGACCATAATTAGTGCTGATATCCCATGTCCAATCATTACTAGCCCCATTTAAACCGATAGCAAACGAATAGTCGTCAACATCAGTGTCAATGTTTGGTAAAAACCCATCTGGATAAACGCTTGGCAAATTACGGTTGTCTTTGGCACGACGATAGAAACCGCCTGAGTTACCTTTACGATTTGAATAACTGGCAAAAGAGTAAAGTGATAAGTCATCACTAAAGTCGTAGCCAAGATTATAAAATAGCGCGATATCTTCAACATCGGCTTTACCAAAGCGGTGATTATAACGGTCAAACGTCAGCTCTTTTGGATCAAGCGCGCCGTTTTCATCACGATTATATTGTTCTCGCTCATCAATACCTGAGCGGTTAGTTGGCTCGTTGTTACGGGTTTCAATTGAGATATTGATAAAGCCATTCTCGCTTAGCGAAAAGCCCGCATTGGCACTTGCAGTTCGGGTAATACCATCGTTTACTTTACGGTCTTCGCCTTTGGCAAAGCTTAAATTACCTTGCGCATCAGCACTGGTGCTGAGTAACTGAGGAGAGCCCGCCATTTGTGTGTCGTACTCACCATAGGTGTAGCTTACACTACCGCCTTCATCGGCATCTTTGAGTACAATATTGATCACACCAGCAATGGCATCTGAGCCATATTGAGCCGCTGCACCATCACGCAGTACTTCGACGCGCTTAATCGCAGAGGTTGGAATATTATTTAAATCAACAGCCGTAGAGCCGCGGCCAACTGTGCCACCTAAATTCAATAAAGCACCTGAGTGACGGCGTTTACCATTGACAAGTACTAAGGTGTGATCGGGAGCTAGGCCTCTTAATACTGCAGGTTTTGCATGGTCAGTACCATCAGCGAGGGTTGCACTTGGGTAGTTAAAGCTAGGTAATTGGGCTGCAAGCACTTGGCTTATTTCTAGTTGGCCTGTGGTTGCCAGATCACGACTGGTTAGCAAGTCTACAGGAACTGTACTTTCCGACAGGCTGCGTAAACTACGACGTGTGCCGGTGACCGAAATAACTTCAATATCTTTTACTTCGTTTTCGCTAGTTGGTTGCTCTGCTGCAATGGCACTTACTTGAAAAGCAAATGTACTGCATATTGCTAAATGTAGGGGCAGTTTTTTTAAGTTAGCCATATAGTAATCCCTTGAGTATGTTGATTTTAACCAACAACATTTTACTAATAAAATGTTTACTCAACAAAGAATAGATCAGAATACCATAGTAGCAATGCACCTTAATTGTTAATATTTTGCGTCTTATGTAACTGTTAGTGTGTTTTATTTACAAGTTGCAGTTCTGTCTGCAAAAAGTAATAGCGAGCTGTAACTGATAGACAAATTATTTACCGTTATAGCGTATTAAGCACTAATACTAATTTTATTTCTGCCGTCAGATTTTGCTCTATATAAAGCCGTATCAGCGGCACATATTAGTGCTTCGCAGGTGCGGTATTGGTTATCAAATTCGCAGGCAATACCTTGGCTCACACTTACTTTAACTTCTGGCGGTAGGCCAATGTCAGTAAATGACATCGCATTAATCTGTTGTTGAATGTGTCTGGCAACAACGGCGGCACTATCACGGTTGCAACGTGGCAGAATAACAGCAAATTCTTCACCGCCATAGCGAGCGGCTAAACAATCTCTTGATGGTATACATTGCAAAATAACCTTGGCTATTTTTTGTAAGCACTTATCGCCTTTAATATGGCCGTAGGTATCGTTGAACCTCTTAAAATGATCGACATCAATCAGTATTGTGCTTAAAGGCTGATGGCTTTGAATACTCTCTGCCCAAAATTTATTTAATGACTCATCAAGCGTAAAACGGTTAGCAAGGCCGGTTAAGTGATCAGTCGAGGCTTGTATTTTTAATCGATTAAATATCGCTTTATGCGCGCTTAAATCATGTAATATACAAACGTATAGCTTTTGTGCACAGGCAATGCTTTGTGGCATGTTAGAAATAGATAAATCGGCTTCGATTATACTGCCATCGAGTTTATTTATTTTAACTTCATTTGGGCCAAAGTTAAGGCGAGTGTCTTTTATATCAAGCCAGTTTAATAGCGTATACATGTATTTGTCACGATCTGTTTCGTGCAAAAACGGCAGTAAGCTTTGGCCAATTAACGATTGTTGTGAGTCGCCTAAAAGCTGCGCCGCCATCGGGTTAACAAACTCAAACGTGCCTTGTTCATCAATAACAAAAATGCCTTCAGCAGTGCCATTAAATAGCTCTATTAATGCGCCAAACTGTATGTGTGACAGGCAGGTCGACAATGTTTTACCCGCAGCTTTTGATTGCTGTGTTGTATTAAGTGCTTGGTTATTATTATTTGTTTGCTTAGACACGTTTGATCCTTACGCTTTGCTATACGTTTTTGGTGTCTATAAATTTACTTAAAAAAGTGCAAATAAACCTTCTGGTAATCTTCTGGTTTTAAGATGTTGATTTTTATTGTCTTATTTTTTAATTTGCACAGGTTTTTAACTAACCTATGCAAAGTATTCAGGCGTTATTAGCCTGTTTTAGTTAGGTTCTTTCTTATTTTCAATTTGTGGATCCGGGCTTTTGTAAGTTTTACCGCCGCGTTCTACTACAAAACGCATGCAAGTACGGCCGGTATTTTCATTTGAATCATAAACACAAATGGCTCTACCCCCTTTTATTAATGCGCCTGCAAAGTCTTCTTTAGGGCAAGGCTCTACAGAGCCTTCTACCTCAGAGAACTCAACATCAACGAATGTGATGCCGTCATTGGTCGTGTTATCTCTAATGATATAAAGGCCAATTGAATTGGCATCTACAACGCTGCCACCACCGCTAACTACTTTGTCATTTTCATAGTAAGTTATGATCGCTTCGTCATTGTCGTTTATAGTAATGTCCACGTTAAATATAAATGGAGTTAAGGTTGGAAGCATGTTTTTTCCTTTTTGATTGTTATAGTTCAAAGTTACTGATGCCCAATTTAATTAGGCTGTTTTTTAAGCCTGTAATCTCGGCTTCTCTATTTAAGCAAGTATGCGCTTTAATGAGTGGGAAGGTATAGTATATACTTTTGCTTTTTTTATTCTCTAAAGTGATAAGTATATTTTGGCAATATTGTTTTCTTTTTTCTTCGTTTGGAGTGAGTTTTGCATTAATTAAATATAATTTTACTAAAATAGAGGTAAAGCTAGTTTCGTCAAATCGAGTTAGTTGTTCTTTATAATCATCACTTTGTTCAAGTGCTGTTAAAAGTGCTCTAGCTTTAGGCTCAAAACCTCGTTGTAAAAAATATTCAATCAAGCTTATTTGGGTATTAATTACTTCTGTACTCCTAAAACCCTCTTGCGCTATAAAGCTTAGTATGTCATCCACCTTGCTATTAACCTTTTTATCATCAGATAACATTAATTGCAAAGCTAAAAATCTATAATAATAGCGCTGAATTTGATTATTATCAGGGTCTTGTATACGAGCTTGGTTGATGGAGTCAGTCGCAAGCTTAGCTTTTTCATACGCTGCGCTTTTATCAGTAAAGTAACTTAATAAATAGCTTTGCTGTATATATTGATAAGCAAGAGCACTGTGCAAACTGGCATCGTTTGGGTATTGTAACAATAGAGTCCCTAGCTCGTTAGCAGCGCTATTAAGCATGCCCAATGCTTCATTAAAGTTACCTAATTTCTCATCAGTACTGGCAAGCCAACTAATGGTATCGGCTCTATCGCGCAGTAAATCTTTATTATTAGGTTTTAGCTCAAGTGCTTTGTTTTTAAGGATTAGCGACTGTGTAAAGTTTTGCTTTGCGGCTTGGTAGGTAAATTGGTTCAAATACAAAGAACCCAATGAATTATGTGAATACGACAACTCCATAATGGAGTTAAAGTCATTGGGTGCTAGGGAGTACATTGTTTCACTATAGGCTTGGTATTTTTTAAACATTGGCTCTGTGGCAGCGTAATCACTTTTATCATAATGAAGCTGCCCTAACCAAAAGGCATTGGCACCCGCAAGCGTAAGTAACTCTAAGTTGCTAGGTTGGGTTTTTAATAATGCCTCAAGTCGGGTGCGGGCGCTCTCAAACGCGGTAAATGCTTCGTCGGTTTTACCGCGGGAATAGGCCACTTCTCCCATTGCCTCAAGGGTTTGTGCATATTGAAAGCGGTTGTTAAATTCGGTTTTTTGGTCTGTAAAGCTAAAGAGAGAGTTGTCCTCATCAGCTTGATTAGTAAAATACTCCAGCGCTTTATTGCTAATACCATCGAGCAAATCCATACGTTTAACGCTACGCAGTTTATCGGCAAATTCACCCACCATAAAGCCAAGTAGGCTTTCGGCTTCTAAGCGTTTTTGCTGCGCGACTTGCTCGGCGTGGTAACTGCGTACGCTCATAAAGGTGGCTATAAAACTGAGTAAAATAAGTGCAACCGCGGTGGCTTGTAACACTGTTTTTTTGCGTTTTGCTCTGCGGTTTGATGCTTTAATTAAACTCAGTTCAGCAGCGCTGAGGGTAAACATAGCGTTATTTATAAGGCTTTGTGCTTCTTGTAACGGCTTGCCCTGCGCTAATAAAAAGTCGGCATGTTTATGCTCGTTTAACCAACGCTCGGTGGAAATTTGTAAGCGACTTTTAATGGCTAAGCTTTGTTGGTGGTGGTTTATCCAGTCTATGGCACGTTGCCACTGACGTAGTAGTGCTTCATGCGCCAAACTAAAACAGGCTTGCTCGTTTTTAAGGTGCGATACAAATAAGCGGCTATCGACCATCGCTTGTGCAAGTTGTGTTTGTGCCGGGGTGGTGAGTTCATCCCAACGGGCTGCGCGGCTGGTGAGGGTTTCGCCATCAGCGTGCAGGGTAATTAGTTTTGATAATACCAAGCTCAGCTGGGATTGTTGTTGCTTGGGCAGTTGTGTAAAAACGTGCTCAGCTTTTTGGCCAATCGCGCCTTCAATACCGCCCAATGCTTGGTATTGTGAGACTAATAGCTCATCGTTTTCGCTGCGCTGTAAGTACAGTTGTTGCAAAGTGTATTGCAGCATTGGCAGGGCGTCGGGGTTATTGGCGGTTTCGTTACAGAGTATTTCATCCAGTGGGGTTTGGTGCTCAGGGTCAAGCTGCCAACTAAGCCCTGCGGCTAAAGCTGGGAGGCGGATCATCTGTTTTAATTCAGTGCGAGTGGGCGGCAGTAAGTCAAAATGGGCGCCATTGGCTTTGCCCGCCATTAAGCTAGGTTGATTGACCACTTGCGGGTAAAAGTCATTTCGACAGGCGCTAAATATAATAATGCAGTTACTGGTGGCGAGTAACTCTATAATTGTTAAAAACTGGCTGCGCTCTTGCTCGCTAAATACTGGCGACGACAGCAATACTTCAAGGCGGTCGATAAATAAAAATAAGTACGGTTTTATATGGGTTGTTTGGCTTTGCTTTACAGCCATCTGGCAACGCTCAATAATTTGCTCAGGCGCGTTTTGTAATAACTCGCTCAAGGTGTCGGCACTCATATCGCTAAGTACCGGGGCGTCGTTGATTTCTAAATCAAGTAGGGTAGAGGCTAAATCGAGAAATAGCCGATCTTTACTTATATCAGCAAAATCAAGTTGGCAGTATGACTCGACCCGAAAGCCATCAAATCCTGACTCACTCATTAATGCCGGTAATATACCTGCATTGACTAAAGATGATTTACCTGAGCCACTTGAGCCGAGCAATAAGCTAAAAGCGCGGCCAAAACTTATTTGTGCCGATACCCGCTGTAATAGTGTGTTTATTTGTTTGCTGCGGCCAAAAAAAACATCGGCTTCATTGGGAGTGAACGCGCTTAAGCCAACAAAGGGTGAGCTGCCTTGCCATTTACTATGGCTGGCTTTTTGCTCGTCATCGAGAGGGAGCTCTATTTTGGCGATAACGCGGTAGCCGCGCTTGCGGATTGTCTCTATGTATTGCGGATCACTGGCTTTGTCGTCAAATGCTTTACGTAATTGCGTGATGACTTTGTGCAATGGGTTATCGCCCACTGCAACAGTACGCCAGCAGTGATTAATGATCTCTTCAGTGCTAACTAATTCTCCTTGTTTTTCGCATAATAATAATAAAACATCCATCGCTTTGGGCTCAAGTTGTTTGACTTGCGCACCTCGTCGTAAGCTATTGGTGGCAGGTGTTACTTGCCATTCACCGACAAAGAAAACAGATTTACGCATGCAGGGCTCATCATTGTTATTGTTAAAATTGAGGTTGCTTTAAACAGCTTTGTTTTATCCTACTGCAAGCAATAAGTTAATACAATATTCTGAGTTAAACGTTAAAAAGCTTTATTAAACAGTCACGGTACAAGCTATGTCTGCTATACATTACTTTATGTAAAGCTTGCTTGACTTTTCTGTGAGCCTCAACAATACTTAGTCAAGTTTACTTGACTAAAAAGGCGAGAGCATGAAACAACAAACAGGATTAACATTCAAACAACGCAACAAACTAAACGCTGTTTATTTAGCAAAGTGGACTCTGGCGTGGGTTTTAACTTTGGCGCTTGCGTCATTCGGGCCATTGTTGCTGTGGGGCGAGCAGAACACGCTACTTAGTATAGTGGCAATTATGGTTAATGTTTTCGCAGGTATTATGATGATTATGGCAAATAAACGCCATTTAGCTGGCTTAGATGAATTGCAGCAACGGTTACATTTAAATGCGATGGCGATTACCTTAGGAGGGAGTTTAGTATTTGGTTTAGCATACTCGGTATTACAAACGAGCGGGGTAATTTCGTTTCGACAAGGGATTTCCCATTTAGTGATGTTTATGGGGATAACTTATTTAGTGTCTGTCGTAGTGATGAATAAACAACTTGGCGCTGAGGACGAAGAATGAAAAACCGCCTTAAAGTATTGCGCGCAGAGCATGACCTTACTCAGGCAAAATTAGCAGAGCTACTTGATGTATCAAGGCAAACGGTGAATGCTATCGAAAAAGGCAAGTTCGATCCTAGTTTACCATTAGCGTTTAAAGCAGCTCGTTTATTTAAATTAAAAATTGAAGATATCTTTCAAGATGAAGAGGTATAAATTCTACACTCTGCGTGCTTAAAGTACGCAGAGTGTAGTGCTGTTTATGGGGCAACTAATTGCGGTTTTTGTTTACCCATTTGCAATGCACTCAGTAACCACATGATAAATCCACCAGCAAATAACACTGCGGCGACATAGCCGGTTTGATTAGGTTGCGCGCCTTGTGCAATTGCTAAGCCGCCAACCCAAGGACCAATTGCATTTGCAGTATTGAATGCGCATTGTACAAGTGCGCCAATCATTGCGTGCCCATGCGGAGATACATCCATCAACATAGTTTGGATAACTGTGCCAAGTCCGACACTAAAACCAATAAAAAATATAACTGCATAAAGTAACCAAATGTTATGGCTTGCCATTACATAAGTTGTAGCAAAAACGATTGCGCCAACAAGTGCTATACCAGTGGTTTTAAGGGGCGAATGATCCGCCGCTTTACCTAAAATATAGTTTCCCAGCGTACAACCAATACCGAACATAACCATTGCAATTGATATAGTGTAGGCTGGTGTGTGGGTGACCACTAAAATTGTATCGGCAATATAAGTATAAATGCAAAACACCCCGCCAAAGCCAACAATAATGATCCCTAAAATTGACCAAACCAGCTTATTTTTCAGTACGCTCAACTCGCTTAATAACGACGAAGGGGCTGAATTTTTTGTGTTTGGTATGAACTTTACAATTAGAATTAACGCAACAAGTGCCAGCACTGCGGTGCCCGCTAAACAATAACGCCAACTAAAATTTTGACCGACTAAAGTAACCATAGGTACGCCAACAATCGTTGCTATGGTAAGGCCCATAAATACTTTAGACATAAAGCTGGCGCGTTTATTGGCAGGTGCTATATCTGCGGCTAATAAAATGGCAACAGCAAAATAAGCTCCGTGGGGTAAACCACTTAAAAAGCGAAATAATATAAGCTGCTCTAACGAATTAGCAAATGCGCTTAAGCCGTTAAATATAAACATCATCGACACAAATAATAGCAAAGCATTACGCTTGCGCATGTTTGCTGTGGTGATCATAAAAAACGGTGCGCCGATCACTACGCCAATCGCATAGGCGCTAATGGTATAACCGCTTTGTGCTGGTGTTGAGGCAAATGTTTCGCTGAACAATGGCAGCATCGGCATCATCGAAAATTCCGATAATCCTAAAATAAAAGTACCCAGTGCAAGTACTAACAAAATAGCGGTAGTGCTTAGCGTATTGTTCACGACGCTAGGTTCAGGTGACATAGATAACCCTTGTAAAAAGACTGACGACAAAATATGAATGATTTATTTAATAAAAAGCAGGAAACTGCAATTTTGAAGAACCAATTAAACCGCGATTGTATGATAAAAATAAGTCAGCGTCTTGCACTAAAAACAGTGTATTTAGAGCAGAAAATACGATTTTAGATTGCAGTGTTTTTGGCTGAATAGGAACGTTCTAATTTTCAATGACTTGATATATTCACCTTGGTTATTAAGCGGCATGCTGATGAAAAATAAATTTTCAGTGGTTGTGGCTATTTTATGTTTTTAGTGTTCTAACAGCCTTTTAAAAGTTATTAGCGTGTTTAAAATAAGAACAATAAACATCGAGTCAGAGCTTGGGGTGCGACAATTTGTCGCGTGTTCAGTGTTGTCGTCAAGTTATATACTTTGCTTATCTTAAACCTGCTGTAATTAAAGAATAAAATGAGCAACCACAATCCACCTATCAATTCACGTTATGCACTTTCTCCGTTAGCACTTTGCATTGCGAGTTTAGTCTCTCCTTATGTACTGGCTGATGATTCAATTGAAGTGATTGAAGTACAGGGCCAAAACGTTAACAGCCATGCAAATTTAGGTTCTGCTGAACAGCTTTTAACTGAGTTGGGGGTGGATTTCTCTGCGGCAGGTGGCATTTCTAGTTTACCTATATTAAATGGCATGATGGGCGATAGAGTTAAAGTACTGGTCGATGGCGCAGATATTACTGCGGCCTGTGGCAATCAGATGAACCCACCATTATCTTATATTTCGGCTAATCAGCTATCGTCTTATCAAGTGATTGCAGGTATTTCGCCAGTAAGCGCTGGTGGCGATAACATTGCCGGCGTTATTGTAGTAAACACCATTGCTCCGCAATATGGTGAGAGTGATATGTTAGTGTGGCATTCAGGTTATGTGTCGGCGCAGTATCGCAGTGTAAATAATGCGCAAGCGGTTGGTGTTGGCGCACGACTTGCCAGTGACAGCTTTAGTTTAAATTATCAAGGTGCCTTTGAAGACGCTGATAGTTATGACGATGGTAATGGTGATTTAGTATTAGATACTCTATATCGCGTGCAAAATCATGCATTAACAGCAGCGCTGCGAGATGAAAAACAACAGCTAGTGGTTAAATTAACGCATCAAAAAATACCCTTTCAGGGCTTTGCTAATCAATATATGGATATGACGGATAACACCAGTTATGGCATAGTCACTCAGTATAAACGCCAGCTTGAAAGTGGTGAGTTTCGAGCGCAAATAAACTTTAATGATGTAAAGCACGAAATGGGTTTTTTCAGCGCTGAAAAAACCGGCATGATGCCGATGAATACCGACGCGCAAGATATCAGTTATCAACTTAATTGGCGTTTAGACTTTGATGCTGACACTGTATTACTGCTCGGCCAAGAATACTATGGTTACCGCATTGATGATTGGTGGCCTGCGATTGAAGGCTCAATGATGATGGGGCCTAACGACTATGTAAATATTAATGACGGTGAACGTGACCGCTACACCGGTTTTGCTGAGCTGCAAAAGCAGCTAAATAACAAGTGGTGGGTCTCTGCTGGTACGCGTATTGAATATGTGCAAACGGATACCGGTGAAGTGCAGCCATATTCAGACATGGGTGATGGCATGAATGGAATGTCAGGTATGGGAAGTATGCCAGCAATGAATATGGCAGATCCAAATAAAGATGCTGCAAAAGAGTTTAATGCCATGGATCGCGCGCGCAGTGACACGCTTGTGGATGCCAGCCTATTGTTACGCTACCAAATTACGAATGAAGATGAACTACAATTTGGCTTAGCACGTAAAAATCGTGCGCCTAATTTATATGAACGTTATAGCTGGGGTGTCAGCACAATGTCGACCAGTATGATTGGTTGGTTTGGTGATGGTAATGGTTATATTGGTAACCCAGACTTAGCAGCCGAAACCGCGCATACCATCAGCACCAGTTACACTAAATCGGCAAAAGGTGGTCAGTGGCAAATAACAGCTAACGCTTGGTATACCCAAGTAAATGATTATATTGATGTTACTGTTGTTGGCAGTACTAACCGCACAGATAAGGCATTAACTGTGCGTAATACCCTGCAATTTACCAATTTAGACGCCACACTTTATGGCACTAAGCTTGAAGGTATTATTCGTGTTGTTGATAGTAAAAATGCAGGCACATGGGATTTAACCGCCGCGCTTACTAGCACCCATGGCGAGCGTGATGACAGTGATGAGCCGTTATATCAAATAATGCCACTGCACAGCAAAATAGCCCTTGAGCAACAACTCGGTAAATGGCAAAACTCATTAAGCTGGGAGTGGGTAGATAGTAAAACGCGTGTAGATCCGCGTCGTATTGAAAATCTATCAGCCAACTATAGCTTAGTGAATTTAGCAACCAAGGCGACATGGGATAAGCTAACAGTTAAGTTGGCAATTACTAATTTACTTGACGAATACTACCAGCAGCCTTTAGGCGGAGTCAGTATTGCCCATTTTAATGTGGATCAAGGCCAAGGCTTTAGCCAATTAGCAGGACAAGGTCGCTCGGTTAATGCCGGTATCAGCTACGCATTTTAAGTAAACTACCTATATGTAGCCATGATGTTTAGCATGGCTACATTATAGCTGATCACAAAAATCTATAAACTGCGTTAGCAACGGGTTTTTATATTTGTCTTTATGCATTACTAACCAAAATTGCCTTTGCATAGGGTGATTTAAATTAAGTTTTGTAACGCGGCCATCTTGTAAAGCGTATTGTGCCGCGAGTGACGATAAACATCCCAGCCCTAACCCTTCAGCAACGCTGTTGATCAATGCCTCTGTGGTATTGAGCTCAAAACTTTGGCTCCAATTATCGATATGTGTAGCGAGGTTTTGTAAAAAGAATGAGCGTGAACCAGAGCCGGCTTCCCTTAATACCCATTCGCTGTTTGCTAAGTCATTAAAACTAAGCTGTGGTTTTTTAGCTAAAGGGTGGGACAGCGGCGCAATAATACACATAGTGTCTTTACTAAACACGGTTGAGACTAAGTCGCTTTGCTGGGCTTGGCCCTCTATTAGTGCAATGTCGAGTTCAAAATCGCGCAGTTTTTGACAAATAAGCTCAGAATTTGAAATAAAAACTTGCTGTGAATAATGCAGCTGTTGTTGGCGAAATCCACTAAGTATAGAGGGTAACACATGATTACCAATGGTATCGCTGGCACCTATTTTTAAGGTGCCGCTGGCTTTTGCGTGGGACGAAAAAAGCGTATTAATATCATTTGCTCTGTGCAGTAATTCATCGGCCAAGGGCAGTAATTTTTGCCCTTCTTGATTTAAAATTAAGCGATGATTTACTCGGTCAAACAGTGGGTGACCTAACTGCTTTTCAAGCTCGCTAAGCGCCATGCTCACCGCCGCTTTAGACAAGTAAAGCCGCTCAGAGGCTGCGGTAAGTGTTGCATGCTGAGTAATACCTACAAACACTTTAAGTTGTTTAAGAGAAATATTCATGAGCTTGGTGTTTAATTTTTATGAACATGTGTTCTATATAATTAGATTTAACTAAACAAAATGCAAGGTTAAACTTCTTTATAAGATAAACAGTGAGTGTGGAGTATAAACATGTTTAATTATATAAAAGCCAAAGTAATAACCGCACCTACCCCAATGGGTGGATTAGCATTAGGCATAGCCAGCCTTGGTTGGGCTTGGGAAAATATGTTTAATGTAAATGGCGCAGCGCAATACACTGGGGCGGCAATTGCGAGCGCATTATTATTAATACTTGGCTTAAAATTTTTACTGTACCCACACTTATTAAAGGCCGATTTAGCGCACCCTGTTGTAGGTAGCGTTGTGCCTACTTTTGCTATGGCAACGTTGGTGGTATCTAATTCGTTAGGGCACGTTAATCCATTAGCAGGGGATGTGCTTTGGGTAGGCGCATTTTTATTGCACTTGGGATTTTTATTGAGCTTTATTATTCATCGTGTTCGTGAGTTTAAAATTGAGCACATGGTGCCAAGTTGGTTTGTACCACCGGTGGGTATTATTGTTGCCGATGTCGCGTTCTCGGGTAACCCAGCACTGTTGTTTTTAGCACAAGCAGCACTTTATTTTGGCATGTTAATGTACGCAGTTATGTTGCCGTTAATGATTTACCGGATAATATTTGCTGAGCAAATTCCTGATGCTGCACAGCCCACATTAGCTATATTAGCTGCGCCGGCAAGCTTATCGTTGGCGGGGTATTTCACTGTAGTGACCCAGCCGTCGCCAGTGATAATTGGGGGGTTATTTGGTATTGCCATACTAATGACACTCATTATTTATACGGCATTTTTTAAATTACTACGCCGCAGGTTTTGCCCTGGGTTTGCTGCATTTACCTTTCCCATGGTCATTGGTGCTACGGCGTTATTTAAACTCGCGGATTGGATGCTAACGATGAACGTGGATATGCAGTTTATAAATCAAATACATTACTTAGCGATATTTGAGCTGCTAGTAGCAAGCGCTGTGGTTGGCTATGTAGCGATCCGTTATACGCATTATTTTAGTTCCTTGGCTTTAAACGGCTTGAAGGTGTGAAATTGTAATAGTATGAATACAGAACGAAGAGGCAATAATGAGATTTTGCCTCTGCGGTTAATTATTATTTTAGCGGCAAGTAAATATCAGTTATTAAATCACACTCATCTACTTCATGAATGAGATTTAAGTAATGAAAGAAGCACGGAAAATCTCTAACTTCTTCAGTGCTGTTTGGTAACCATTGACGATATAGATAATAAACAGTGTCGCTGATAGTGTCATGACTGCCAAAGTGCTTGACTAAAGCGCAGCGACCTGCCGGGATCTCACCATTTCTTACGCCATATTGATTATCGCTAATTGGTTGCTTGACGCTGCCGGCGAAGTCAAAGCGAAAATCGTTGTCGTCAGTCACCGCAGGATCGCTATAAGGGATGCCATAAGTATCACTGGTTTTTACCGGTGATAAGCCTGACTCTTTTCGCCATTTAATAAACTGTGCGGCTGTTTCCATAAGCTTAGTGGCCGAACCGTTGTGGGTAAGCAACGCAACAGCTTGCGGTGCAAAGTGAACAATTTCTACTTTCATATTACTAACCTTTAATTCAGGTATTTTAAAGTCAAACTGCGCATGCCAATGTGGCCAGTTTGGTGTGCTTCTGAATTGAGTTGGGGATTGAGCAAAAACACGTTTGAAAGCACGACTAAAAGCTTCAGGACTTTCAAAACTTGCCTCTAATGCAATATCAATAATGCGTTTGTGATGCTCAAAAGCAAGCCGATAAGAGGCGCGCTTTAAGCGAGCAAATTGCGTGTACTTAGTAACGCTTACCCCCATTATTGAGATAAATAAACGATGAAAATGAAATTTAGAACAATAGGCAACGGCACTTAAACTATCTAATGTAAGTGGCTCATCAATATGGTGGTTTATATAATCACAGACATGATGGATGCGCTGTAGGTGCGTGTTTTTCATAGTTACTCGTTATACTTTTATTCAGAAGTGGCGTCAGTGTGACAAAGTAAGAGAATGCCTGCCTGATTGAAATTGCTCAAGTTGCTTTTTAAATAAAAAAGAGCCCAAAGGGCTCTTAACTGGGGGAATTAATAAGGATTGATAGGGGAGTAGAAGTTATTGTTATTACCATTAATGCTCACGTCTAGTTGCATACCATTATGAGCGTGGCTAACCACATTGTAATTATCACCAGGTAGTAGCTTTACTCTATTAATATTTTGATAGTTTACTGGGCTCCCACATTGCAATGTCACTCTTTGCGTATTAGCCGTTTCTTTAAAGATGTAAACTTCATTGCTGCCGTCAACAACACCTGTACCAGAGGCATCGATGAACAGTGAGGTTGCCTCACTGGCTGCAATAGAAAAATACTGATTGCTGTGATGGCCTAAAGACACGATGGCACGCCCCATTCTGTCACGTTCTTGGAAGTGTGTATCGGTTAAGCTGTTGTTTAATACAGGCACATCAATAAATCGACTGCTGAAGTTAAGTGTTTCGTGGCAAAAGTCAGTGACTACTTCATCTGATACTGCGCCAGCAACGCCATCTGGGTCGTACACGCTGTTTGCCATTAACGCCATGCCTGCAGACGTTCCGCCAACGACACCGCCTTTATCAAAAACGTGTTGCACAGCGGTTTGTACTTTTGTACCTTGCCATTGATTAAGATAATCTGATTGGTCACCGCCTGCAATCCATACAAATTCGGCGCTGCGGATAGCCCAGTCAACATAGTCATCATTCGCTTTGTTGCGAGTATCAATGATCAGTGTTTCTACTGAGTTGGTATTCATTAAGTTCAGTAAATAATCGTTGTAGGCGTCAGTACCTGAGGTTCTAAGCACAACAACATCGGCACCGCTGCCAACATGGTTAGCAACGCGATTACTAAATGCTTGATCAACATCGCTGCCACCGCCCATAAGTAATACAGCACCTTGATCAGCTGTTAATGTGTTGCATGAATCAGCACTGCCACCTTGTAAATATGCTTGTAATGAACCTGGCTTTGCAGGGCGAGAGCTATAGCCACAATCACCGCTGCCACTTCCGCCACCGGTGTTACTACCTTCACCAAAATTGACCGTTAAATCGTACCAACCTGTACCGGAGTAACGCGTTACTTTTACATAATAAGTACCCGTTGATTGTGCACTATAACTGCCTGTTTCTGGTACATTGCTAGTTGCCCCTTTGGCAACAGCAGATCCTGTTTCTTGGTATAATGCCCAGTCAAAATCATCGTTAGTGTTGTGCTCAAGGCTGACCTCAATAGGCCCGACTTGAGTTACTTCAAAGCTAAACCAATCAGTATCATTGCGGCTCAACGAGCCTGCAACGGTGGTATTACTACAAAGTTGGGTATTTGCATTGCTTTCAGTGTCGTTTGATTCAACTTCGTTTGTTAAGCAAGCATTGCTTGCAAACGAAAAAAACATGCACGCGGCTAGTGATCCATTAAGAATTGAGAGTTTTCTTTTCATTATTGTTACCTGAATTTTAATTACATAGAAGCCTTCCTACTGCGAGGCATTATTGCTTTTAAATTATTCAGGTTTTTTTATTCGTCGAACCATTCACTTAAATGATAGTTGACAGAACATTCTTGAGGAGCACTAGGAGTGATAATAAATAGTTTGTTCATTTATGCCTCCTAAGTGATTATTGGTGTGTTTCAGCATTGTTGCTGAATATTCAATATTACAGTTAGGTGCTCAACTTGCAACTATTTATTAACTTTTATTTTACTTTCATTCCAAGCTTTTGTTTTTATTGATTTATAAACATGTTTCATCGTTTATAGACTCTATTTGTTGTTCTTGAGCCAGTAATGCTAATTTTTCACGTTCAGCTTTAGACACATAAGCAGGCTTATTACTTTTATGTAATTTTGCATTTGCGCGCTTATCTTTGTTATTAAACTTTGTAACGATTTTCTTTCTGCGATTCATGATCGACCCCATAATTTTAAGATGCGCATTATACTTCGTTGTATGCAAATATGACTAATAAATTTATAAAATGTTTGTTATGTGGGCATTTTAAATGCTCTAACATATTAAAAATTTAGTTGCTCAAAAGTAACAAGATTTACTGATAGCTCATTTATTTTAGAAACTCAACTATCCCTATACTATTATCGTTTATATCTCCTGCGTTTTCTGTAATACCCCTTACTAATTTGATGACTAATCTTGCTCTTTTTAAAATTCTCAACTATTAGATATTATTGATTTTTGTTACTAAATGGTAGTGAATAGTAGTCACAATTAAAGTGTGGCTGTTAAAGAGTAGTGTTGTTAATTCTATGATTTAAATAGCTAATAAGAATGATACAGTCAAAGGATAAAATGATGTTTTTTAAGTCAAAGAATGCTGTTTTAGATAAACATAAACAAACTGACCCAATGACCTCTCAGGCTCAAAAAGAGCTAAATGCAATTAAATCTAATATAGCTTTTATTAGTTTTACAGTGGATGGCATCATTGTTGATGCTAATAAACATTTTTTAGATGTAATGGGGTTTAAGCTTAGTGAGATTGTTGGCCAACATCATAAAATATTTTGTGATTCAGACTATGTAAATTCTGAGGACTATCGCCATTTCTGGCAAGATTTAAGTGCGGGTAAATCATTTGGTGGTACTTTTTTACGTTTTACAAAAACTAAGGTTCCTATTTATTTAGAAGCAAATTATTTTCCAGTTGTAGAAGATGATGGCAGCGTAAGTAAAGTTATTAAAATTGCCAATGACATCACGACTATAAATAATGTGTTGAAGAACAAAGATGCAATTCTTAATGCGCTAGATCTATCGTTAGCAGTCATTGAGTTTGATACACAAGGAAATATTTTAGATGCTAATGAAAACTTTTTATCAACCGTTCATTATTCACTTGAAGAAGTAAAAGGAAAACATCATAAAATATTTTGTGATAAAGAGTTTTATCTTAAAAATCCAGAGTTTTGGCAGAGCCTTAGTAAGGGACGATTTAATTCAGGTCGTTTTAAGAGATTTAGCAAAGATGGTCGCATTTTGTGGCTTGAGGCAACTTACAATCCAATCTTTGATGAAAACGGTAAGGTATATAAAGTTATTAAGTTTGCATCAGACATAACAGAGCGCGTTAACTTAGCATTTAACACGATTGATCAAGCTGCGACTATTTCAGAGGAAACCAGTCAAGTAACTTCCAATGCAGTAAATATTTTAGGCTTAGCTGTTGAAACATCAAAAAACATTGCTGAACGAGTTAATAATGCAACGGCAACAGGGAAAGAGCTTAAAATACAGTCTAAAAGTATAGTTGATATTGTGGTTACTATTCGATCTATTGCAGATCAAACAAACTTACTTGCACTTAATGCTGCAATTGAAGCTGCTCGAGCTGGTGAAGCTGGACGTGGCTTTGCTGTCGTTGCTGATGAGGTGCGCACACTTGCAAGTAATACCGCAGAATCGACCGCAGAGATAGGCCGTGTCGTTGAGCAAACTCAAGCGTTGATAAGTCAAATGGATGAACTATTAGGATCTGTCGCTGGTATTGCAAACGAAGGGCAAGAAAGTATTTTAGAAGTATCTCAAGGGTTAAGTGAAATTACGCAAGGGGTTAAACGTTTTGTTGAAATGGTTGATCAGATGAAACCTTAAGTTTCTTACAGCCTATTATTTACCTAGCTGCTTTGCTCTATGTTTTATTAATAATAAGTTGTCGGTCTATCGCAAAGCATTGTTCGTTATTAAGCCAGAGCGTTATAATTGTGATTCTTAGTTGTTAATTGAATGGGACTTGTTTTGAAAAAATTAGCTTTAGCTAGTATCGCTTTATTGGCCTTTAACGCACATGCAAAATTAAATAAGATTAATGACAGCGTTGCTGATTATGCTGTAAATACCTACCAAAGTGCGCAAATTCATACCTTAGCTAATTTAGTATCATTCCCGACGGTTAATAAAGACGGCATCAATACTCCTGATAATCCCGACTTTATTGGCTTTAAAGCTTTGTTAAAAATGAAAGCTGCTGAACTTGGTTTTGATTACCAAGATTTAGGTTACACCGTACTTATTGGTATGGGGCAACAAACTGAAAAGGTAACCATAGTAACCCATGGCGATGTGCAACCTGCCAACGCAAGTAAGTGGAAAAAAAGCCCGTTTGAAATAGATAGTACCTCAGAGCCAGGTAAATTAATTGCGCGTGGAACAGAAGATGATAAAGGTGCTATCGCGACCGCTTTATATGCAATGAAAGCTATAAAAGATCAACAGATCACACTTAATAATCGTATTGAGTTGATGATTTACTTAGCTGAAGAATCTGATTGGGGTCCGCTTGAAGAGTTTATGAAAAGCTATCAGCAGCCTAAATATGCGGTTACTATTGATGCGTCATACCCGGTGGTTGTCGCGGAAAAAGGTTGGAGCTTAATTGCACCAACGTTTAATGCTACCTCAGCACAAACAGGAGTGTATGTAAGTGAACTTACTGGCGGCGCTTTTAAAAGCCAAATACCAGAAGATGCGAGTGTGGTGTTACATAACGCCGATACTGCGTTAGTCAGCAAACTTAAACATGCAGCGAGTGCGCTTAACGCTGTGGAATTTAACTTTAGCGAGCAAGCTGATGGTGTTGTTATCAGCGTAAAAGGGTTGTCTGCTCATTCATCAGAGCCAGAATCTGGGGTTAACGCCATTGCTTACTTAGCGGAAGCTTTTAAAGGTATTGAGCTTGAGAATAACAGTGATGGCCAAGCAATTGCGTTTATTAATCAGCTAATTGGTCTTGATATACATGGTAAACAGTTTGGTGATATTGCTTATAAACATGACTTTATGGGACCTATGACAGTAGCTCCAACGCTTATTGAACGTGATGGTAATGAACTCACACTTGCAGTGAATTTACGTCGTCCAATGGGTAAAGATGAAGCGGTATTACGTACGCAAATTGATACCGCACTGAGTAATTGGCAGGTGAGAAATAACGTAAAGTTATCTGGTGTTGATGTGGTGATTGGCACGCCAATGTTGCTCGACAGCGCACCTCATGCACAAGCATTGTTAGATATTTTTAAACATTTTACCGGTGATCAAGAGGCTGGGTTTGTATCTATTGGTGGTGGCACCAATGCCAAGTTATTTGATAATGCGGTATCGTTTGGGCCATCAATGCCAGGCAAGCGCTACACCGGTCACTCAGAGCATGAGTTTATTACCTTAGAGCAACTTAAGTTAAACCTTAAAATGTATACAGCAATGATGATAAAGCTGGGTAATATGTAACTTAGGTTGTCATACACACAAAATAAAACGCCGCTAAATAGCGGCGTTTTTGACTTTTTACTTATTAAAACTGTGCGACAAATTTAATGCTATATACCTCACCGTCCGCTCTGTCGAAAAAGTTAGCAGTGAAGTAATATTGACTATCAATGAAGTACTTAGCTTCAAGTAATAATTTAGAATCAGCAACACCTGCACCAACCGCAACATGGCGATTAAAATAATAATTTGCAAGGCTAGTTATATAAGGATTAAAGTTATTATAGTGATAAGCAACATCTACAGCTAAATAACTATCAGCATTAAGATGTGCAAAATAGCGAGTTGATAAGCTCCATATTTCTAATTCATCGTCAGTGTTAGCTGTAAGGCCTAGGTAATCGCTATCATTAAGTTGATAGTTATATTGCGCTGTAAACCGATAGATCGTGTCGATATTTTCAAACTCTTGCATTTGCACAGATACTTTTAGATCGTCAGCAAATAAATAACCAACACCTACAGAGTAATCATCTGTTTCACTCAAATCAGAAAATTCTAAGTTTGCAAACCAGTTACCGTAAAAACCTTCGCCAAATACGCCAAAGCTGTTGGCTAAATCATTATTGGAATAATCTAATTTGATATTTGAATCAGTGTCTAAGTAGCCGTAATCATCCCATACGCCAGAGTTTTGCTGCGGCGCAAAATAATAATGGCTCGATAAGTCAATAGTGTCATAGTCATAACCTGTATTTTCTAAGGTTGTGTATTGAATTGAGTTGAACCATTGACGAGTTTCAGACTGCTGCGCATTAACAGTGGCAGAGCAAGATAACGCAAGTAATGAAATAGGCAGAAAATAACGCATTTGTGTCCTTTCTTGACGATTTATATATAGTTTCGTTGCTATGGGTACAAAAATAAAGCGCGAATGTTATAGCCAATTAATGTTGATTGCTAGTTCTACTCGACTATTAATTTAGCCCTTAAGTCGTTAATTAAGCTAAGTTAACGTTTCAAAGTAGTCATTCATTTACAATTTTTTATATTAACAACGTTGATTTTCCATAAAACACTTAACATTTACGCGACTAAATGATAAAAAGTTTTATCGCCTACTGCGTTTAAAATAAATGGATAGTTGTAATGATGGAATTTTTAAACTTAGCGCTTACTTTCCCCACCGTTATTTTTTCAGCCCTGTTGTTAGTTGTGATGTTGTTTTGGCTAATAACCCTTATTGGCTTTGCTGATATTGACATGTTTGAATCAGATCTAGAAATTGAAGCCGATGCGTCGCAAAGCTCAGGCTTGAGTTCATGGTTTAGCATGGGGTTTGGTGGCATCCCAATTACTGTATCTATTAGTCTCGTAGTGATGAGTAGCTGGTTGATCAGCATCTATGCCCATAAGTTTTTTGCCTACCTGTTAGGCGATGGTATGTGGTTTTATATTTTTGGCGTGCTAATGCTGGGCGTTTGTTTGCTGATTGCTATGCCAATTGCGGCCATTATTTCTCGGCCATTACAGCGCTTTTTTAGCAGCGCACAAACCTCGCAAAGTTCAGATTTACTGGGTTTAGAATGTGTTGTTGTTACTGGCAAAGTAACTAATACATTTGGCCAAGCACGGGTTAAATTTCAAGGTACTGAGCAGTTACTTGAAGTTAGAGCTGAAAATGACGAGCAATTTACATCAGGTGACACAGCGGTGTTGCTTGAACACCTCAAAGAGCAACACTGTTACATTATTACCGCCAAACCTTGGTAATACCCTAGTTTATTTAGGGGTAAGTAACACATAATAAATCGATAATCACGTTAGGACATAACATGGAATTTTTAGATAATCTCATACCTATATTGACATTTGTAGGTATAGCAATCGCTGTTATTTTTGCTATTTTGCTAATTATCGGCAAGTTTTATCGCAAGGTAGAGCAAGGCCAAGCACTGATCATTAATAAAATGAAGAACGAGCCCGATGTCACCACTACGGGCGGAATTGTTTATCCTGTGATCCATAAAATGGAAGTGATGGACATTTCAACCAAGCGCATGGTGCTTGAGCGTAAAGATAAAGGCGGTTTGATCTGTAAAGATAATATTCGCGCCGATATCGCCATTACTTTTTATATTCGTGTTAACGAAAACAAAGAAGATATTTTACGCGTTGCTAAGCAAGTCGGTTGCGCCCGTGCATCAGAGCACGCCACATTGCAAGAATTGTTTGAAGCGAAATTCTCAGAAGCACTTAAAACTGTTGGTAAGCGAATGGATTTTGTTGAGTTATTTACTCACCGAAATGAATTTCGCGATAATATTAAAGAAGTGATTGGCCAAGATTTATCGGGTTATTCACTTGAAGATGTTGCTATTGATTACCTTGAACAAACGTCAATTGATAAGCTCGATCCGCAAAATATTCTCGATGCCGAAGGTATTCGCCGCATCACTGAAATGACCGCAGTACAAAATGTATCTACCAATCAATTGAAGTGTGATGAACGCGCTAAAATTGAGATCCAAAATCAAGAAGCCACCGAAAAGTCACTGGAAATTGAGCGCCAAAAGCAAGATGCCATGTCACGTCAAGTGCGCGAAATTGAAACCGTGAAAGCCCGCGAATATGCCGAAGCTGAAAAAGTACGCCAAGAAGAGCGCTTAAAATCAGAGCAAGCCCGCATTCAAACAGAAGAAGCGATTGGCATTAGCGAGCAAAATAAGCAACGTGAGCTTGATATTGCCGAACAAAACCGATTACGCGTTTTGGGTATTGAAGAAGAGAAAGTTGCTCGTTCACGTGAAATTGAAGTGATCGAACGTGAAAGAGAAACCGAAATCCTGCGCATCAATAAAGAAAAAGCACTGGAAGTAGAACGTAAAGAAATTGCCGATGTAGTGCGTGATCGCGTGATTGTTGAAAAATCAGTGGCTGAAGAAGAAGAGCGCATTAAAGATGTGAAGGTACTCGCAGGTGCAGAGCGCGAGAAGAGTGCGATGATCATTCGTGCCAAAGCCGAAGCCGAACAGTCATTAGTAAAAGATATCGAAGCTGCAAAAGCGCAAGAGCAAGCCGCAGAATATAAAGCTCGTGAGCTTGAAACAATGGCCAATGCAGAGCTTAGAATTGCTAATCAACAAGCTGAGTCGAAAAAGATTTTGGCGCATGCGCAACAAGTTGAAACAGCTGCTAAAGGGCTTGCTGAAGCGGATGTTATTAAAGCGAAGGCGCAAGCAAATGCAATTCAAGGTGAAACTGATGCTAAAGTAATGCGTCAAAAACTTGAAGCTGAAGCACAAGGTAACCGTGAAATTGGTTTATCTCAGGCGCAAGTACAAACAGCCATGGCTGATGCGAATGAGAAACAAGGTGAAGTGGAAGCGATTAACCTTGAGCGTAAGATGCGCGCCGAAGCAAAAGGCCTTGAAGAGAAGCTACAAGCCTTGAATGCGATGGATCAAGATGCTCGCGATTACGAAAGCTTTACGCTGCAGCTTAACCAACAAAAAGAGCTGGTATTGGCAAAAATTTCAGCCAGCAAAGATATTGCCGAGCATCAAGCACACATTATGGCGAAAGCCTTAGGTAATGCTGATATCAATATTATGGGCGGCGATGGTCAGTTCTTTAATCAATTTATGAGTGCAATCAGTTTAGGTAAATCAATTGATGGCTTAGTTGATGAAAGTAAAACCGTACAAACCGTATTTAAAGATCACTTAAATGGTGATCGTAATTTAATTGAAGACCTAAAAGGGGTGTTAGCTGGGGCGAATGGCTCAGCCGAAACACTTAAAAACTTCAACATGAGTAAGTTATTAAAGCAGTTAAGTAATACCTCTGCGGCTGAAAAAAGCCAATTACTAAGCATGTTAGGCGGTAACTTAGGTGGTGGGTTAGATGAGAAAATTAAACTAGATCCAAAAGACTAGCTTAATTTCTAAGTTCTCTCGTTGTAGCCGCAATAGTTTAACTATTGCGGCTAACTTCTATTAAATTTCAGGATAGGTTTCATGACGGACGCAACTCAACAAGCGCTAGAACAAGGCTCGTACGATTTAATTAAACGCCGCTTAAATAATTTTGGTGCTAGTTTAAAAACGCAAATAGATGATGTAAATACACAGCGTATTAACGAGTTTGGTAGCACTGATCTACAAGTAAAAGGGCGTGTTCGCGTTCGTACGGAGCAAAATTGTACCCCGCGCGATATCGTGATTATTGGCGATAAAGTTATTTTTGCTTACAACGTATTTCTGGGATTAAAAAAAGAAACCGCAATCAGTGATGTATTTAGTGTACAAAAGCTGGTGGAGCAAGACGACCATTACGAAATTGAGCCTTACCCAGAGACAACGCGTTTTTTAACCGATAGTCGTTTTATTCGTGATTTTGAAGAACTGTATACCTACTACAAACAAACCAGCCTACAGCATTTATATCAACAAAATGGCAAGCTATTTGCGCTATTCCAAATCGGTGACAAGTTATCGGATGTGCGGGTTTTTCGCTGGGAAATTCACCCAGACAACACCATTAATTATATCGATAACCGCGGTGAGCGTGATATTCAACACGCACATGACTATGATTTTGAATGGCTCAAAACTGACCGAAGTAACCACATAGAAGGGCGCCACGCTCATATCAACATCGCCGACCAAGTGTTTGTTGAAACCATTGGCGGTTCACTGACCATTAAAATAGAAAACAGCACTGACACCGGTGAAGGGATTTATCAAGAAGCTGTTGATGATAAAAACCAATCCCTTGCTGACAGCGAAGTTGAGTACGCGCTGGTAGGCGACTTAGTGCTGCTAAAAATTCTCCCATACCGTGAAAAAACATGGCGTTACTTTATTTATAATACCCGCACTCAGCAGGTCATGCGCCAAGATGCAATCGGCAGTGCATGTGTTACTTTACCTGAAGATCACGGCATTATTTTCCCTGGCGGTTACTACTTACAATCAGGGCAAGCACGCTCGTTTGAAGAGCAAATAGAAGATTTAGAATTTCACCGACATATAAAGTCACCAAACGGCGAAGATGTTTTATACGTGTTTTACGAGCCAAGTGAAGGCCGTTACGCGCTATTTGCCTATAATATTATTGATAAAAACCTGCAAAATCCAATTTATTGTCACGGTTATGCTATTTACAACGATGGTATAACGCTGACTTTTAAAGCCGATAAAGACCAAGCGGAGCGAGTACACCCGATTCAAATTTGGCAAAGCCCGTTTGTATCGGCTGAATTTGCAGCCAATGCGCCACCACTTACTAGCTTTTTTGGTAAAATAGGTAACCCCGATTTAGTTCGCGGTATTTCTGATTTATACAGTGTCTGTAAAGCCATTAGCGAGCAAAGCCCGACTTTATTTCATTACGAAGATTTAATTGCCCTTAGCCGGAATATCTTTGACCGTTACCATTGGCTTAACGAAAGCGAATTTGCGGAAATCGCACAAAACCTACACAGCATCAATGAAACCGCTGAGCAAGTACTTGATGAGTTTGAAAAAGTCACCGAGATTCAAAACAAAGCCAAGCAAGCCTTGGTAGATATTAATAAGCAATACACTGATGTAACCCGAGAAGTACGTCCTGATAGCTTTAAAGTCGCACCGCAATTTGTGCAAGGTATTGATGCATTAAAAATGCTCAAAGGGCAAGTAATAAGCCTTGAAGATATTAAATATATAGATATTGCTGCACTGAATAACTTACAAAGTGAAATTGATACACGGCTGGTTGAAGTAAGCCAAGCAACTGCCGCGTTTTTACAACAAGACAGCGCGCTGGCGCCGTACCACGAAAAACTTAAAGAGCTTGAAGAGCTAAGCAGTAAAAGCGAAAGCGTTAGCGAGCTGAAGACCTATATCGCACAGTTAGATGCGCAAAGTGTAGAGCTGGATTTACTTAACCACACTATGCTTGATTTAGACATCGACGACAGCCGTGTGCGCACGCAAATCCTCGAAGATATCAGTGCTGTTTATGCGTTGGTTAATCGTGCTAAAGCGAGCATTGAAATCCGTCAAAAGAGCCTTGGCAGTGTTGAAGCTAAAGCTGAATTTGCCGCACGCTTTAAGCTTTTTTCGCAAAGTATTACCAACGCACTAAATAATGCTAAAACCCCAGAGGCGTGTGACGAGCAACTTTCACGTTTGCTTATTCAGCTTGAAGAGCTGGAATCGCAATTTAGTGATTTTGACGAATATCTGACAGAGATCATTGCCAAACGTGATGACGTATACGAAAGCTTTGAAGCGCATAAACAAAGCTTAATTGATACCCGTCAGCGCCGCGCATTGAATTTAGCCAATGCCGCCGAGCGTATATTGCAAGGCGTTAACCGCCGTGCGCAAAGCTTTACTGAGCTTGATGCATTAAATACTTATTTTGCCGCCGATCCTATGATCAGCAAGCTTCGTGCATTGACTAGTGAGCTTAAAGAGTTAGGCGATGAAATTCGTGCCGATGATATCCAATCAAAGCTAAAAGCCAGTAAAGATCAGGGCATACGTTCGTTACGTGATAAACAAGATATTTTCACTGACGGCGGCAATACAGTCAGTATTGGTAAGCACGCTTTTAGTGTTAATAAGCAATTACTCGATTTAACCTTATTGCCGCGTGACGAGCAGCTGATGCTGCACTTAACGGGTACTGATTATTTTGAGCCAATAACAGATGAGAAAAGCTTACAAACGTTACAGCAAAGCCGTCATTTGTGGCAACAAACATTAGTTTCGGAAAGTGAGGTGGTTTATCGTGGTGAGTATTTAGCTGCGCAAATATTACTCGCTTGTGAAAACAGTGAGCATTCGCTGACTTTTGCACAATTAGAGCAGGCACAGCGAGATAAACAATTATTGCAGCTGGTGCAAAAATTTGCTGAACCGCGCTATCAAGAAGGCTATGAAAAAGGCATTCATGACCACGATGCATGGGCAATTATTGACACCTTATTGACGCAAAAAAATAGTCTGGACTTACTTATTTATCCGGCTAGTTGTCGTATTATTGCGCAGTTATTTAGTGCGCAATTGTCATCTGCACAACTGAACGAATATTTCCATCAAGCGAGCAATGCTATTTTGATGGATAAACACTTTGCTGCGACCAGTTTTATCGGCACGTTAACTGCGCAGTTAAGTGAACAGATCAATGCCTTTTTAACTCAAGTTAGCAAATTATCTGCACGTTTTGCTGATTTATCCACTGACTTGGCCGCAGCTTATTTAGTGCAACAATTAGCGCAACAAAAAACGGCAGAGCAACAGCTATTTATCGTTTCTCAGCAAGCTAAAAATTTAGCTGAACAGTTTAGCAGTGACGCTAAAGCCAAAGGTTATAGCAACGAGCTTGCTCAGGCCTGTGAAAACGTAAAGCAAACTGATGAGCGGGCATTATTATTTTTAAGTTGGCTTAATGCGTACTGCATGCAAAATCCTAAAGTATCGGCAATGGTGCAAGCGGAAGCGGCTAACTACTTGCATCTCAGTGCCACCACAACATTAAAATACACTGTGTTGGACGTCACCCCAAACACCCAAGTTGAGCGTTTAATGGGGCAGCATAAACGAGTGCAAGAGCAAACTTTACATGTTGATTATGCAGAGTTTTATGCCAGAACTCGTAAATACATCACTGAGCAAGTACCGGCTTTTGAGCAGTATCATGCACTGCGCAGTGATATTTTAGCGGCGCAAAAAGAACGTCTGCAACTTGAGGAATTTAAAGCCAGGCCACTTAGCTCGTTTGTACGTAATCAGCTGATCAATAAAGTGTACTTCCCAATTATTGGTGATAACTTAGCAAAACAAATTGGCTCAGCAGGTAAAAACAAACGCACTGATTTAATGGGCATGCTATTACTTATCTCGCCGCCAGGTTACGGTAAAACTACCTTAGTTGAATACGTTGCTAACCGTTTAGGGCTGACTTTTGTAAAAGTAAATTGCCCGTCGATAGGGCACGATCAGGTGTCACTCGATCCTGCTCAAGCCATTAATGCTACTGCTGAAAAAGAGATTGCAAAAATCAATCAGAGCTTTGAAATGGGCAATAACGTGATGCTGTATTTAGATGATATTCAGCATACTAACCCTGAGTTTTTACAAAAGTTTATTTCTTTGTGTGATGGCTCAAGACGTATTGACGGGGTGTGGAACGGTAAAAGTAAAACCTATGATTTACGCGGTAAAAAGTTTGCCGTAGTGATGGCAGGTAACCCGTATACAGAATCTGGTGAGAGCTTTAAAATTCCTGATATGTTGGCAAATCGCGCCGATATTTATAATCTTGGCGATACCTTAGCCGGGTGTGAGCAAGAGTTTGCCATGAGCTTTATAGAAAATGCGCTAACATCTAATGCAGTATTAGCGCCATTGGCTAACCGTAACATGGAAGATTTATATAAGTTAGTGCGGATGTGTCAAGGCGAAGATATTTCATTAAATGAGCTTGAACACGGCTATTCACAAGCGGAAGTTAACGAAATTAAAGCGGTACTCAGCCGATTAATCACTATTCGTAATACCGTACTAAAAGTGAACGCCCAGTATATTGCCTCAGCCGCGCAAGATAATAATTATCGCACAGAGCCGCCATTTAAATTGCAAGGCAGCTACCGTAATATGAATAAAATGGCAGAAAAAGTCGTTGCTGCCATGAATGACGAAGAGCTAGAAAACTTGATTTGTGACCATTATCGTGGTGAAGCGCAAACACTCAGTAAAGGCTCTGAAGAGAACTTACTTAAACTCGGTGAACTGCGTGGCACCTTAAGCGCAGAGCAGCAGCAGCGCTTTAGTCAAATTAAAGGTGACTTTGTACGTTTAAATAAACTTGATGGCGCAGGCAGCCCGGTGATGATGGCGGTGGAGCAAATGGGCTATTTGCATCAATCACTGGAAGAGATTGCCGGTAAACTCAGTAAAAACAACCTAAGCCACGATTACAGCCAGTTATTACAAAGTGTTGGTGTGAATATTCAAGGTTTAGATAATAAACAAGCAATTAGTAGCATAGCGCAATCGCTTGATAATGGTTTTGTGCAAACGCCTTATATGGCAAGTTTAGAGCAATTAAGCCGTGCTATAGCTGGTAATAACTGTCAGCCACACTTGCAGGCGTTAATTGAGCAACTTGCAGCCCTTGATAATAAAGAGGCTGTGAATGCGCTAACTGCAGCGGTTACCAGTAACAATAACCAAACGTCATTTACTGAGCTTGTTAATGCAATTAACCAACAAACTCAAGGTATCAATAATAACAATGTGCAGGCTCAGTTTGAAAAATTGATTGCTGCATGGGGCGCGAAATAGCATTTAAATTAACTACTAAGGAAGCAATATGGATATCAAAGTACCTGAACTACAAGGAATGATGGGTAAGGCTACGATTTCGGCAATTTACGTTAATGAGGGGGATGCCGTAGTACGAGACCAAACTTTATTTGATGTTGATTTTGATAAAGTGGTGTTGGAAGTGGTTGCTACCACTGCCGGGGTTGTTCATAGCTTTAGTGCCAAGCAAGGAGATTTAGCTATATCAGATCAAGTGGTGATGCAACTGAGAGAAAAAGTCGCTGGTGAGCAAACAACATCAGAACAATGACTCTTACAGTTGAACTCGTCGAGCAGGATTAACTGCTCGGCGTGTTTATTGATGTTTGAAAAACTAATTATGTTTATTAACTAAAGTGCATTATAAGGCGGGTTTAATTGGCGCTTTTGAAACGCTAGAATCGCAGTATTTTTGATTATACCGTCTTCAATATTAATCGCGCGACGGATGGTTTCATCTTTTTGCCATTGTGCCTTGCCTGCTAATACTGTAGGTAAGTATACAATCATGGCGGCTGAGATTGAACGTGTTGCGCTTTCCCATAAATAACTAGGTGTATGATCAACCGCGTAATAATCAACGGTTTTATAGCGAAACATCGGATTTGCAAATGTGGTAGGTTTAGCAAAAAAGAACCCCATACCTTCGTCACAGCTTACATCTATAATTAAACTATTTGCTTTTAGGCAGTCCGCTTCAGATTCAATAACAAAATTAACTGGGTTTGCAGTTTCTTGAAAAGTGCCATTGACGATAATATCGGCTTCGCTAATGAGCTCCGTTAGTGGCCGTTGCGTACCATCGTGTTCAACCACCATCATCCGTGCTTCATCGTGTTGGCCTTGGCGAACTTTAACGTAATGGCAGTCGAGGATCTCTTCGCGTACTTCGTGATCGGGGCGCTGGATGCAAATCGTAATATCTCTAAAACCATGGGCTTTGAGTGCATAAATTGCACCGCGACTAACAGCACCAAAACTAAAGATGATGGTTTTACGCTGATCACCATAATGTCCATCAATACCTTTGAGCTGCAGTGCGTGTAACACCGCACAGTAGCCGGCCATTTCGTTATTTTTATAAAAAGTATGACGACCAACATTGCCTTGCGGCGACCATACAAACATATCTTCAAACGCAATGAGAGTGAGTTTTCTATCAAGTGCAGCTTGGGTTATTTCGCGTTGTTGTACGCAATGTACGTAGCCCCAAAGGGTTCCACCTTCACGTAACTCCTGTAAATCAGCAAGCACCGGTTTGGCGATGATTACGGTGCCTATTTTGGTTAAAATATCACTGCGACTTGCAACACCACCGGTTAATGCGGCTATTTGCGCATCGCTCACATTAAAAGCTTCGCCGTAGCCTTGTTCAAAGATCAGTTGTTTTCTAAGTTGTTCTGGAATGCGCTTAAGGTGGTCTGGGTGGATAGGGTAACGGCGTTCATCTGTCTTGCGTGACGTACCAATTACGCCAATAGTTAATTCACTCATGCTATCGCCTTGTTTAAAGTATGCTGAGTTCATAAACGAATGATGCTACTTCGCCAACAAACTGTGGGCTGTTTTACAGGCAAGCGAAACACTTGACTGTAAACAATGGTCTCAGTAAAGGGTTTTGTTATTTACTAAATTAGTATTTTTAATATAAAGCGGTTTTAAATCAGGTGGTTAACTTGCATAGAATGACAAGTCGGAAGTAAATATGACATAGCCGCGATTGGCTTCTGCGTATTAGCATTTGAGTATAACAGTAAAACAGTGGCGCATGCGGTTAACACAGCAATAAGAAAATTAAACAAGTACAATGACTGTGGTGTATTTTGTGATGAAAGGACTCGATACAGCGAGTCCTACTTTTTCTAGCAGCTTACTTTTCTGCAGAATATGGGTCTTCAGCCATTAGGTAGGCTCTCAAATCTGCTTTTTGCGGTTGTGCATTAAGCCATGTTCTGAGTTCTTTCACTTTTGTATAAGTGTCTGCGCCGAATTTATCAGCATATATGTCACTAAAGTTTTGCTTGGTACTTTGCTCTCTAATTTGGTTTTGCCATTGCTGTGTTACTACTGCATTCAATGTACCAGCTAAGCCTTCTTCTTTTAGTAATTCCCATTCACCTGCATCTAACCAGATCCCACCTACTGGTGCGCTGTAATCAATACGGTGGTCAGTTGCTGATGAAATACGAAACTTACGCATAATGACCCCCGATACTGGGCAAATTAACGCTTTTTTAGTGTCTTTAGCGTCGGCTTCGAATGAGATATTGTCAGCAAATGCAAAGTTTGGGTTACGCTCTTTCCAAGCTGCAAAGTCTTCGATTAGTATCCAGTGGCCATTACAGTGCGTGCATGTGTGCGAACGAAATTGACCTTCAATAAAACTCGGTTTAAGTAAACCTTTACCACAATTAGTACAATTCATAGTATCCCTTAATTTATTTTACTTACCCTGAAAAACCACCGTTAGGATAATTATTGCTATTTATTATTAATAATAACAATGATGTTACCGTATTTTTAGAATCAATAACAAAGCTTTGTTCTGTTTAACTGCAAATTTTAGCTAGCGCGTTGACTCTTCGTTTTTATTGCGTTTGCAACGCTGCGAGCAGTAAATAACGTTATCCCAGTCGCGCTGCCATTTTTTACGCCAAGCAAAATCACGTTTGCAAGTGGGGCAGGTTTTTTGCGGTAAAGTTAGTTTTTTATGAGCCATTGTGATGGTTTGTCTTGGTACTTTTTGTTCTAGGGGCGATGCTTACATGCTTTTTTAAAATCGCAGGAATAGCGCGCTTAACCTCAATACGTTCGCGATATTGCCAAAGCCGTTCTCTCGCTTCTTTAGACGCTTTGGTTAAATCAATCATCGGTGCAGGGTAATCGTCACCTAGTTTAAAGTCGTTAAATAATGCTTCCATGGGTGTTTGCTCCCAAGGTTCATGCAAGTATTCTACAGGCAGCTTTTCAAGCTCTGGGCACCATTTTTTTATAAATTCACCGCTCGGGTCTTGATCCTCAGATTGTTTAATCGGGTTGTAATGTCTAATAGTATTAATGCCCGTAACCGATGCTTGCATTTGTATTTGCGGGTAGTGGATCCCCGGTTCAAAGTCTAAAAAATAGTTAGCCAACGGCAGGCTTGCATGTTGCCAGCTGATGTTTAAATGATGCGTAACAAAACTAACTAACATAGCGCGCATTCTAAAATTAATATAACCGGTGGCTTTTAAACAGCGCATACAGGCATCAATAATAGGAATACCGGTTTGCCCCTGTGCCCAGCGTTCAATATCGCTAGTAACTTGTGCGTCATCACGATATGGAAATGCATGGTACCCCGGATTTAATGCTTTTAATTCCATGCTGCATTCGCTTTCAAACTTTTGCATAAAATGGCAATGCCAGTGCAAGCGAGATACAAATGCAGCAAGCGGGCGCTTCCAACCTTTTTTATCAGCATGAGTGCTATGGTATGCGTCAATCGCCATTTGATACACTTGCCTCAGGCTGATATTTCCCCACGCTAAATAGGGCGATAGCCTAGAGCAATGAGTACGGCTTAAACTAGGGCTAGATATTCCTTTTTGATAACCCTTACCGCGTTCAGCAAAAAAACTTTGCATTACTTCACGGGCAAGTCGTGGTCCCCCATGCTGAAAATGTTCATTATCTTGCGTATAGGCACTAGGCAGCTTGGGGGTTTTATAGTCAGTAAGGATGAGTGGCTTTATTTGCTTCCAATTAGGTATAGCAATAGGTGCTTGCATGGTTTGTTGCCAGCGTTCGTTCCAATTGTGGCGATTTTTTTTGCCACGTATCACAGCCCCAGTTGGCGACTCTAACCAGTTAATATGATGGTGTTGGCACCATGCTTTAATGGTTTTATCACGTTCAAAAGTGTTGTTTAGCCCTATTTCTTGATGGCTAAACATGTTTGTGATTGCAAACTGCGAGTGAAGCGATTCAAGTAGGGTTTGCATGTCTTCATTAAATATATACGCGCGGCTATTATAGCGAGCTAGTTGGGTATTTAAATCAACAATAGATTGATAGACAAAGCGCCAATGCCGCTCGTTGTAATGCCCATCGGCAAGCAGTAAAGGTTCAAAGTTATAAATTAATAGTGTGGGCAGGCCATTACTAAACGCATTTTTTAAAGGCTGATGATCGCTTAGGCGTAAGTCACGTTTAAACCAGACTATGTTTATTTTTTCTTTCATACTGGTGATATCAAAACCGTATCGTTTATAAATAATTAGGCATAAATAGTTTTATACGTATTAAATGTAAAAGTAGTTTAAAAGCGATTTTGTTAGACGACTAAAACTAAAAATATGAGTTTTAGTCGTTAGAATAGAGGTTACAAATAGGCTGGTTGATTGTAAGTGCTCAGGCAGACAGGTCTTGCTGCGTTGGTAAAGCGTCGAATGCACCAAACTTTGCGACAGTTGAGGCGCCACACTTAGCTGCAAAGTCGATTGCTTTTAATACTTTTTCAAAATTATTGGCCCAATCAGTAAATTCATTTTTATCACTTACTAGCGAAGCTACTTGGTATAAAAAACCGCCTACAAAAGCATCACCGGCAGCTGTGGTATCTACGACATTCGCTGGTGGACAAGGATATGTACCACTAAATGAGCATGAGGAAAATGTAATTGGCTCGCCACCATCAGTCATTAAAACCAATGACACGCCATTGTCTACCCAGCTTTTTATTGTGGTTTCAATATGCTCAATGCCATACAGGGCTATCAGCTCATCTTTACTTGCTTTAATAACATCAACCGTTTTAGCTATATCATTAATAATGGATGGGGCTGTAAGTGGTTCATCCCAAAAGGCAGGTCGAAAATTAATATCAAAGCATGTAACCGAGTCTGCTTCTTTAAAGTGTTTTAGTGCATTTAACGTAGTATTTAATATGTGAGCCTTAGCTAAAGAGCCTGAGCAAAAGCTCACTATTTTAGGGGCTGCAAATAAAGAGGAGGTTAAATCGGAAATCTGCAAATCATAATGCGCGGCGTCTTTATCGTAAAAATCAAATGTACGTTCACCGCTTTCATCTAATGAGACAAAGGCTAGTGCAGTTTTACCCTTTTTAGAAAAGCTAACATGTGATGTTTTAACATTATGTGTATCGAGTGCCTTTATTAAAAAACGACCAAACGGATCATCGCCTACCTTACCAAGCAATGAGCTCAAACCGCCTAACTTTGCTACGGCGACAGCTACATTTGCGGGCGCACCTCCTGCAAATTGAGTGAATCCTAGCTCGCTGCTTAATACTGTTTTATCTATACAATCATTTGAGAGTAAATCAATTAAGGCTTCACCAATTGCAACTACTTCCATTACGTTATTCCTATAAAAATTGTCAGGGTATCGTCTCGTTTTAAACGATACCTTTGGTTAAATCTAAGCCTTGACCACCAAGACAGTTATTGATTTTGGTGTCAAAAAATACGTCGCTTTATGTATCTTCTCGAATCAAGCCAGCTAACTTAGCTGGGTTAATGGCATTGATAGATTCACTCTTTTTTGACCAGATGTACCCGTTACGATTATGTGGCCAAATCCTAAACCATTTTTTGCTTTTGTTGCGTGTGATTAAAAACTTGCTGTTTTATCAACCCGCCTCACCAGTTTGGGCAAATTTGTAAATAGAATGTAGAGAACTAAAAGCAATAAATCAACTATTATTACTTATTTTTTTGTACAAGTTTATGGAGTTATTTAATTGAATTTATTTGCGGGTAATCCAGGATATTAAAGCGCCGGCGAATAGCGCCGGCTGCTTGATAAATTTATTGGAAGCTAGTTGTGGGAAAGGCTGACGTTATCTTGAGAAAAGTTTATAATTAACGGTAGGTTAGCGCAACCTATTGATTGAGCTTTAGCACCAATAGAGCCGCTTTGTACGGCACAGCGATAAATGCCACGATGATCGGCTTGGCTTAATTTTAACTTTGTTGCTAATACTATTTTCTCTCTTACATTGATAGGGATTGCACCATCAATCACAATGGCTTCAAAATCAAAAATAGCTAGTGAGCACAGTGCTGCATAGGCAAGGCCATCTGCAACTTGATCTATCCATTTATCTAAAACAGGGCCTAAATCTCCCCAATATTCTTTTGAACTCCACACTATGTCGGTATTGTAGCCATCATCTTTAAGCATTTTTTCAAGTATATACAGCGAAGACTGCATGATCAGCTGTTGCGATGTTAGTTGGCCTTCACTATTGAGTACAGGCCTTGGTAATGAGCCAATAGCTCCCGCATTGCCTTTTTTACCAGTAAATAAGGTTTCATTTATAACGACTCCACCACCAATAAAAGTGCCAATAAAAATGTATAAAAAATCAGTAAAGCGAGCTGGGTTGCCAAAGCTCAGCTCTGCTGAGCATGCTGCGGTATCATCATTACATACATAGACAGGAAGAGAGATGATCTGATTGATTCTTTGTTTAAAATCGAAAGACTTCCACTCATTCATTACTTTCTTTGGTGCGCCAGCTTCTTCAGTCCAATTCCAAATTTCAAAAGGAGTTGCAACACCAATACCTAGAATACGCTCGGCTAACTCGTCACTTAAGCTCATTTTAAGTACGCTGATACCTTTTTCAAGAAAAGTGAGCAGACTATTTACAGTAGGGTAGGCACAGTACTCATTTAAGGTTGCGCGTATATTTCCGACCAAGTCAATTAAGGTTAAATCATAACTTCGGCGACCAACTTTTAAGCCGATGCCAAAAGCACCATCAGGATTTAAGGCAAACGGAATAGTGGGTTGGCCAACACGGCCACGCTGTGGCTCTTTTCTTATTAATAACGACTCGGCTTCTAAGCTATTGATAATAACTGTAACGGCTTGTGCAGAAAGACCCGTTTTTTGTGCTATCTCGGCTTTTGGCGCACTCCCTTGTTGACGAATTAAAGACATAATTCGCCGTTCATTGTGAGCACGCAAGCCAGATTGGCTTCGGCCTTCTTGTGAGACGAGTCGAGGGTTTTTAGCTTTGATAATGATTCCTGTCTAATCTGTTATTGTCTTGAATAACTTAACTAATTGTACACTGAGCGGACATACTTGGCGACAGCATTGGTTTTATTACTGTGCTGATCATTTAATATTAAATTAACGACAGAGTACAATTAAGTATTGTTAAATGTAATAAATAACTATAGTTGATTTATTGACGAGGTGATATTTACCTGTTTAAATGCTTTACTCAAAGTTAACAACTGAGACATGGCAATGACCACACACACACATACAAAAACACCTCTTGTCTCTAAGGAGATGGTGGTTCCCTTTATTTTGCTTGTACTTTGCTTTGCAGCATGGGGTGCTGCAGCAAATATGACTGATCCGTTAGTTAAAGTATTTAGTAAAATATTTACTATGTCTTCAGTGCAATCGGCACTTGTACAGTTTAGCTACTATGGCGCCTACTTTTGCTTAGCCATTCCTGCCGCTTATATAAATAAACGCTTTTCTTACAAAACGGGAGTATTGACAGGCTTAGGCATGGCTGCGATAGGGGCATTTATGTTTTATCCCGCAAGCCAAGCAATGACTTACGGCTTTTTTTTAGCCGCTTTATTTGTGTTAGCTGGTGGTCTATCTATTCTAGAAACTTCAGCAAACCCCTATGTGATGGGAATGGGAAATCAGCAAAGTGCAACCCGTAGATTAAATTTAGCGCAATCTTTCAATCCTGTTGGTACTAATATCGGTGTGTTTTTAGCCGCAACCCTTATTTTACCTAGCCTAAATATAGCTTCCTCAGATGAGCGTGCAGCTATGAGCTCTGAGCAACTAACTCAGGTAATAAAAGCAGAACTAGATGCGGTTATGGTGCCTTATGTGGGTATGGCTTGCGTACTTGTGCTTATTTGGCTGGCAATTGCATTTACTAAAACAGCTAACTTTTGCAAGCAAAAAAAGGTATCTAAGCATGTCGATTTTCGTGCAACCTTTAAACGATTATTTAAAAATACACATTATCGCTTTGGCGTTATTGCGCAGTTTTTTAATGTTGCAGCGCAAACCTGTATATGGACCTTTACCATTCAATACGTTATGGAAGCTCTTGATACAAACGAAGTGACCGGTGGAACGTTTTTGCAATACAGTATGATCACTTTTCTGTTCTCTCGGTTTGTGATGACATGGCTTATGGGATTTATTAGACCAGCAAAACTATTAATGGCAACCTCTGTAATTGCGACGCTACTATGTTTATATATGGTGCAAATGCCAACTATAAGTGGCGTTTGGGCTTTAGTTTGTATATCGGCTTGTTTATCGTTAATGTTTCCCACTATTTACGCAATTTCATTACATGGTTTAGGCGATGATGCAAAGTTAGGTGCTGCCGGATTAGTAATGGCTATTTTAGGTGGAGCGATAGTACCCGTGGTACAGGCTGTATTTATTGATACCTTCAGTGTCGCTTTTTCTTATATTGTGCCAGCAGGCTGTTTTATTATTGTGGCTGGTTATGCAGCATTTGATTTAAAAACAAAAATTAGAACATTTAATAATGTTGCACCTTGCTAAAATGCACAAAACCGAGTCTTAAAGGCTCGGTTTTGTGTGCTACAACTTTTATTCTCACCACCGCTATTCTTTAAGCATTATTAACTGCTTAACGGCCAATCTGCGGCATCTAACGAGTCTATGGCGTGTACCTCATCACCTTGCCAGTGATTAATAAATTGATTATTAGCATCGTAGGTTTGGGTTTGCTTTACTAAATTGAAATGCCTACCCGAGCGAGGATCCGCGCCAACACCTGCAAGGTATTGCCAATTTCCCCAATTAGATGCCACGTCGTAATCAATCAGTTGTTGTTCAAAATAAGCAGCGCCAAAGCGCCAATCTAGCTTGAGCTCGTTTACTAAGCAGCTTGCAACTAATTGCCGGCCACGATTTGACATATAGCCGGTTTTATTCAGCTGTTTCATACATGCATTGACAATGGGATACGGTGTTGTGCCTGTGCACCATTGCTTAAATCGCTGTGGGTAAAAACTGGTTAGTGGCTTACGCTTTGTAATTCCGGCAAAAGAAAATAACTTATTGCCATAACGCAGGCTGTATAGTTGAAAGTATTCACGCCACAGTAATTCAAAATAAATCCAGTAAGTTGAGTCGTTTGCGCCATGAATGTGCTCATAATTACGCAAAGCGTTGACTATTTGCCGAGCACTAATGCAGCCATTAGCAAGCCAAGGAGAAAACTTGGTTGAGTTTTCAATACCAGCTAAAGCGTTGCGAGTTTCTTTGTAGGTAGATGGATTAGCACTTGAAAAGTAATCAGCTAGGTGATCAGTCGCACTTTGTTCACCACCTGCGAATAACGCTCGTTCTTTACTGACATTAGGCAATGTAGTTGGCCAAGGCATTGGAGCAATTAAAGGTCTGGCTATGTACTCTGGAGGATCTAAAAGTGTATTGATAGTGGGCGTTGTTTGCTCAATTAGCTTTCTGAATTGACTAAATGTTGCTGGCAGTTCATTAATAGTAAAAGGAAGTTGCTGGTTGTCATATAAGGTAAATGTATTAGCTTGTTTAATAACAAGATCACCATGATTTTTCGCTACATTGAGTAGCGTTTGCTGCTCATCGTAACCAATTTGTTCACTGCAATATAGAGTACGCACGTTGTGATGGTGATAATAATGTTCAATCACCTCATGAGCAGCTTGATGGTAGATCACTAAATGTTGCCCATAGTCTTTCAGAGTATTGTTTAACTGTTGTAAAGATTGCGCTAAAAACTGCCAGCGATGTTGTCCCATTGATTGGCAATCATGGTGATTGCTTTTAAACCATTGAGGGTCAACACAATATACAAAGCTAAGTGCTGTATCTTGCTTTGCAGCAAGAGAGATTAGTGCGTTATCGCTTAGTCGTAAATCGTTAGTAAACCAGTACAAAGAGTGTGTCATAGTAATAAAGCGTTTTTTTCATTTACTTTGTCTTTAATACGTAACAAAGTGAAAAGGCGTTTAGTTTAATGAGTTTAAATTTAATGAGGTGATGATGTATTTTGATTTAACTGATCCTGACGAGCAAAAAGGGGCATACAGTAAATTGGTTGGTGGGATCACGCCAAGGCCTATCGCATGGATAAGCACGTTAAGTAGTGATGGCGTGGCGAATATTGCGCCGTATTCATTTTTTACCGTGGCAAGTGTAAACCCGCCAGTGTTGAGTGTGACTCAGGTAAATCCAGCTGAGAATCAAAACAAGGATACCTTAAACAATTTACTGGCCACAAAAGAGTGCGTTATCAATGTGGTCAGTCATAATCTGGTGGAGCAAATGAATCAAAGTTGCGGTAATTTTTCTTCGCAAACTAGTGAATTTACGGCTGTGGGGATCGCATCATGTGCAAGTCAATCAGTAACTCCATTGGGGGTGGCAGCAGCTAAGGTTCGTTATGAATGTAGCTTACGTGACGTGGTCACTATTTCTGAACAAGCAGGTGGCGGGCAAATGATGTTATTAAATGTAGTTGGTATTTATATTGATGAAAGTGTACTTGTTAACGGCTATATTGACCCAAGAGCTTTAAATACCGTTGGTAAAATGGGCGGAGATTACTTTACGACAACGCATGATTTATTTAGCTTGGTTAGGCCAGAGATTTAGCTGAAATTTTACGTTATTTTATGTTTATACCTTTTACGTATAGTAAAAACCGTGCAGTAAAAAGCCAAGTAATAATTACTTGGCTTATATACGGTTAATTTTTTAGCTTAGTTGAGTGCCATAGTGAGAGATATCTCAGCATTCATTAATTTTGAGATAGGGCAGCCTTGTTTGGTTTGCTCGCACAGTTTTTTAAATTCTGATTCAGCAATACCGGCAACTTTTGCCTCTACACTTAAGGCTATATGACTAACCTCAAAGCCATCATCCACTTCATCTAAACTAACCACTGCACTGGTGGTGATATCATCAGCAACGTAATTTGCTTCAGTTAACGCAAGTGATAGCGCCATACTAAAGCAAGCACTGTGCGCCGCAGCTATTAGTTCTTCTGGGTTAGTGCCCGCTTTATCTTCAAAGCGCGTATTAAAACCATAGGGCTGATTATCTAAAGCGCCGCTTTCGGTGCTAATTTGACCTTTACCAGATTTAATATCGCCAGACCAATGTGATTGTGCAGATTTCTTAATCGTCATACTCATCTTCTTTGTAATAATTTCGCTAACTGTGAAAAGATTTCACCTTTGCATAGCGAAATGGGCGGTTTATAGAGAGTGTTGCAACATAAGCACCAAGTTTACAAAAGTATTGAATGTTGAGTTACACGGATCCACTGACGATAAGAATGTGTAATAAATGAAATCAGCATGGCTAACTAAAAAGCGATCCTTACTGACCGCTTGTTTATCAAAAAATTAAAGTGCCGATACGTAATCTGAAATTTCTTTACTAGCGGCGTTTTTGCTGTCATCACCACCTGGCATATTTAGGCCTTCAGCATAAATAAAGTCCACATCTTTGATGCCTAAAAATGCAAAAAAGTCTTTTAGATACTTAGTTTGCGTGTCCATATCAGTACCTAAGTACATACCGCCACGAGCAGCAAGAATAACTACTTTAGTATTTTCAACTAACCCAACTGGGCCTGTTTCAGTGTATTTAAACGTAATGCCAGCGCGAGCAACACGATCGATCCACGCTTTTAATGTAGATGGAATACCAAAGTTATACATAGGGACGCCCATCACGATGAGTTTATTATTTTGCAGCTCAGTGACCAACTCATCAGAAATAGCAGCCAGTTTGTTTTGCTCATCGCTACGCTCTGAAGGCTCTGTCATCCATGCGCCCATTTCAGCTTGAGTTAGGTGTGGTAATGGGTTTTCGGCAACATCCCGACGAGTCACTGTAATGTCAGTTTTTTGTGTAAGCTCAGCAATGAACTGTTCACTAAGCTGATGTGAATTACCGTTTTCACCGTTGAGTGATGAGTTGATTAATAATACGTTCTTCATAGCCGTTCCTTTAATTGTAAATTACTAATAAGAGCATATCCTTTTATATTACAAATTAACAATGCAATTTAATGGCTTAACCATTCGATTTAAGAGAATGTTTTAGTTTGCTGCTGAGTGGTTTTTGGTTATCAAATTGCGCTGTTGTTTTGCTACTACTGAAATGATGGCGATTACACTCTGCGATATTTGTTTGTCGTCGCCTTTTACTATTCTCTAAGTTAGCATCGAGATGGCACATTAAGCTTGCTACGTATATAAAGGTTAAAAAAATGTAATTGTAACTTTATTAATTATTGAAATAAGATTAAGCTCAAGGCACTAATACAATAAGCAATAACAACAATAAAAAGGAAGTTTAGTGATTGATATAATTAAACATACACCGCTGTGGGTGTTCGCGTTATTTGCCGGCCTGATTGTGCTTGGTGTCAAACAAACCCGAGCAAGAGAGGTCACGTTACGCAGTGTTTGTGTGTTACCTGTCGCAATGGCTGGCCTGTCAGTTTTTGGGGTGTACTCCGCATTTTCTGGTGTAATTGCATTAGCAGTTTGGTTTGTGTGTTTAGTACTTGGTTGGGGAGTCGCTCGTCAATTCGGTTTGCCAAAGGGAGTGCGCTACATAAGTGAGCAGCATGTGTTTCATATACCTGGTAGCAAAGTACCATTTATACTAATAATGGCCATTTTCTTTACTAAATATTGTGTTGGAGTGATGCTGGCAATACAACTAGCAGTTACGCAAAGTACAGAATTTATGGTTATTGTCAGCGCGATTTACGGTATTTTAAGTGGCATATTCTTAGCACGCGGCTTACAGATCCTGCAGGCGCGAAATAACCAAATAGATTTACAGCCAGCATAAGTAACAGCGCGGTTAGTCATACTAATCGCGCTGTTAGGTTTTCGTTAAAAGTCGCTTTTACTGTGGCGCTCGGCTAGTTGCTCATCTTCTGGGCCCCAAGTCCGGTTAACTCTACGACCACGCTTTACTGCAGGGCGGCGTTCAATCTGTTTTGCCCAGCGCATCACGTGGGTATATGATTCAACATCTAAAAACTCGGCGGCGTCGTATAAATATCCCAATACCAGCGAGCCATACCATGGCCAAATAGCAATATCTGCGATTGAATAGTCACTACCAGCCATGTAATCGTGATCACTTAAATGGCGGTTTAATACATCTAGCTGGCGTTTAACTTCCATCGTAAATCGGTCAATAGGATATTGCATTTTGTGTGGTGCATAGGCATAGAAATGACCAAAACCACCGCCTAAATAAGGTGCTGATCCCATTTGCCAAAATAACCAGTTACGGCATTCGGTTTTACTGGTGTGGTCGCTTGGCACTAGCGCATCAAACTTCTCTGCTAAGTATTGTAAAATAGCACCTGATTCAAACACCCGCGTTATAGGGGTCGTACTGTGATCCATCAGCGCTGGAATTTTTGAATTAGGGTTAACACCCACAAAGCCTGAGCCAAATTGATCGCCATCGCCGATTTTAATTAAAAACGCATCATATTCGGCTTCAGTGATACCAAGCTCTAACAGTTCTTCAAGCATGATGGTGACTTTTTGGCCATTAGGGGTTGCCAGTGAGTAAAGCTGAAGAGGGTGCTCACCAACTGGTAAATCTTGCTGGCGAGTCGCGCCTGCAATTGGTCGATTTATTTTTGCCCAGTCACCGCCACTTTCCGCGTCCCACTGCCATACTTTAGGCGGGGTATAGTTTTCGCTGTTACTCATCAAAACTCCTTAAACGTTGGTTACTTTAATTAAGGTTACGAACAACCCATCCTAGTTGATCATTTAGAGCAAGGGAAGCAAAGATAACTTTCATGAGTAATATGAAGATCATTTAGATGATGCAATGTTTATGTTGTCTCCGTTACTCAGCTTTAAATTACGACATTTAATCTTTGAGCCACTGAATACTTTCTATGAATTTGAACGACAATTGCGTTACCACATATCAATGAGTAATGTTATTAAATATGAGCTAAGCAGAGCTGCAGAGCTCATTCGTACAACTACGACCATCCCTTGATTGAGCATGACCACCAAAGCACTGATCACGCCGTTGTATTAGTGACAATGACGCTGAGATCATAAGGTATAATATAAACTGCCACGCCACGTAATAAGCATATCGTGTGTTTATTGGTTTACATCGCGGCTATTTTTTAAGTGTTTTTTGTATAATTAGAAGATAAACCTGCAACTACTTAACTCTATTTAATGGAGTAAACAAAAGTGTATTAATGCCACTTTATTTTATCCGGTTTAAGAATTGAAGACTCTACTTTTATTTGCTCGAGGTTGATCAATTGCTGCGTTTTTTCAGTGATGGCTACAAATAAATTATCATCGTAACAATCAATGTCGCTTAGTCCTACCCAAGCATTTCTTGTTGATTCTTTCGCTGCATACAAACAGTGATCGGCAATATCTACAACTCGTTCCCAATTTAAACTTTCGGGATTATTTATTGAAAAAGGAAAACTAGCATAGCCAATTGAGCATGTTTTTTTGATAATAGTTCCGTCATCTATGACAAAATTATGCATTTCAAACGATGCTCTTAATCTTTCCGCAAGTAGCGGTGCATTTTTTCGGTCGGTAAAGCGGGCAACTACTAAAAACTCTTCACCTCCCCACCTCACAAGATAGTCGGTATTTCTAAAAACGTGTTTTAAAATAGGTTTAATTTGCATTAATACGCTATCACCTGCGGCATGACCATAAAGATCATTTATTTGTTTAAAGTGATCTAGGTCGATTATAAAAAAGATTAAGTCTGATTCACTATGATTTTCAATATCATTATTTTGATCATGATTGCGATATTTTCGTAGTACTAAGTCAATGTCTGTTTGCAAATTATTAGCGACAAATCGTCTGTTATTTAACCCTGTGAGTTCGTCGGTTACAGTAATTTTAGCTAGTTCTTCATTCGCTTTTTGTAAACCTAGTGTCCGTTCAGCCACTTTAATTTCTAATTGCTCATTTAGCTTCTTTATAAATATGACTTTTTTGCGTTGCGCGCGCACAAATAGCCAAATAATGAACAGGAGTAACGTGCAATAAAATGAGTATGCCCACCATGATAGCCATGGCGGTGGTAATACAGTGACTTTAAGGGCTACTCCTTTTTCGTTCCAAATGCCATATGGATTGCTGGCTTTAACGCGTAAAATATAATTGCCGGTTGGTAAATTGGTATATGTTGCGCGGCGGTTTTTATAAGTAGTTGTGATCCACTTTTCATTAAAACCTTCCATTTTATAGGCATATTGATTCTTTTTGGGATTGGAAAAATGCAGTGTACTAAATTCAAATGTTACAAGGTTTTGTTGATGAGTTAAGGTGATTGCAGAAGTGGAGTGAATTGGTTTTTCTAAAGAATAGCTACTATTAGGCGTGTTTTTAATTATGTCTGATTTTTTATCTAATGGTACTACATTGCTGATAGGTACGGATTGGTTAGATAGTAACATATCGGTAATAACAACCTTTGGTTGTTGGGTATCACTGATTATTTTATCGGGGAAAAAACGATTAAAACCATTGATCCCGCCAAAAAATAATTCACCGCGTTTATTTTTAAATGATGCATCAGCATTAAACTCGTTACTTTGTAATCCATCATCCATATTGTAATTTTTAAATGTTTTTGTATTAAAATCAAAGTTAGATAAACCAAGATTTGTGCTCAGCCAAAGACTGCCTTTATTGTCTTCTTCAATCCTATAAATAACGTTATTAGGTAGGCCATCTTTTTTCAGAAAACGAGTGAATTTACCGGTAGTTTTGTTGAATAAGTTAAGGCCACTGGCGGTACCTATCCAAATATTTCCCTTTCGATCTTCGGTAATCGCGTAGACAGTGTCATTACTTAAGCTGCTAGGATCTGTTGGCTGATGTTTGTAATTAATAAATTTTTCGGTGTTTGGATTAAAAACATTAAGGCCCTTCCAAGTCCCTAGCAAAAGATCACTTTGTTGATCTTCAGTGATCACCCGAATACTGTCATTACTTATACTATTAGGGTTATCTGCTTGATAGCGATAATGAGTAAATTGCTCCGTAATTGGATTAAAGCGATTAAGACCTTTCCACGTGGCAAACCAAAGATCGCCATGCTGGTCTTCAGTAATGGCACTAACCGCATTATCACTTAGGCTGTTAGCATTGCTAGGATCATGACGATAGTGAGTAAATTCCCCTGTCATTGGATTAAAACGATTAAGGGCATTACCATCAGTGCCTATCCAAAGATTATTTTGGCGATCTTCAGTGATGGCATAGACTTTATCGTCGCTCAAACTGTTGGGATCATCTTCATTATAACGGTAATGAGAGAACTGCTCGGTGACGGAATCAAAGCGATTCAAACCGCCTCCCCAAGTTCCTACCCACAGTATGCCTCGACTGTCTTCGGTAATAGCGCGTATTATATTATTACTTAAACTGTTGGGTTTATTAGCTTGATGATGGTAGTGAGCAAATTGTTTAGTAAGTGAGTTTAAGCGATTAAGTCCGCCGCCATCGGTTCCTATCCAAAGATTACCCTGTTGGTCATAAGTGATGGCTCGAATATTGTCATTACTTAAACTATTTAGGTTTGTTGTCTGATTGCGATAGTGGGTAAATTTTTGGGTTTTTAAGTTGAGATAATTGAGTCCACCACCTAAAGTTCCTAACCAAAGGTTACCTTCTTGATCTGCGGTAATGGCTGCTATTTCATTATGGCTCAGACTCTTGGGCACAGTTGCATTATGGATATAGCGAGTAAATTTATCGTAAGTGATATTAAAATAATTAAGGCCGCCACCCTTTGTTCCTACCCATAGATTACCTTGTTTATCTTCAAGAATGGCACTGACAGCATTATTACTTATACTATTAGGGTTTGTTGCTTGGTGTTTGTAATGAGTAAATTGTTCAGTGATAGGATTAAAACGATTTAAGCCGCCACTCCACGTGCCTACCCATAGGTTTCCTTGTTGATCTTCAGTAATAACACTAACAGCATCATCACTTAAGCTTGCAGAGTTTGCTTGCTGATGACGATAATGAGTAAATTGTTCGGTGACAGGATTAAAACGGTTAAGGCCTCCACCGTCTGTCCCCACCCAAATATTTCCCTGTTTATCTTGCGTAACAGCATGCACGGTATCATTACTTAAACTGTTTAGATTTGTTGCTTGATGGCGATAATGCGTAAATTGTTCAGTTGTAGAGCTAAAGCGATTTAGGCCACCACCTCTGGTGCCGATCCAAAGATCGCTCTGTTGATCTTGAAAAAGAACAGTTACATAATTATTTGAGAGTGAGTGGAGATTATCTAAACTATTTTTGAAAACTTTAAACTCATAACCATCATAACGGGCCAAACCCTCTTCAGTACCAACCCATAAAAACCCTTTACGATCTTGTAACACCGCTTTCGCGCTGCTTTGAGGTAAGCCATCTTTGATAGATAGACGTTCAAAATGAACTGATGGCGAGTTAGCAAAAGCAAATGACATTGCAAATATGAGTGCTAACAAAACTATGCTCAGGTGTTTAATTATCTTTGTCAAAAATAGGACTCCGATCTACTATGTTTTATGGCTAAATAATTCTTAAAAAGAGTAATAATCAGCTAATAGCTACTCTTGATTGTAGTTATTTACCTGTTGAGCCATCGTTTACGCTAGGAAAATAGCAGCTTCGATTCATAATCATACTTTGAGAGTTATACACGAAGAAATAGTTTCTTGTTAAGGTATTGCTTTAATTATAGGTTCTATAACCGAGTGTAGTTAGTTATTAAGTAAATTTAAGTAGCTTAATCATTAAAAAGGCTCAACATTATTGACAAAGTATAATAATTTAGCAGTATCGATATCTGATTAATAGCTAGCAAAATGCTGAAATCACTAATACAAGATTGCGGTTTCATTCAGACTCGGGATAAAACAAACCTGCAGCTAAAGTTGGTTCCATATCGATTGAGCGCCCCTAATTTACTCGAAGTTTGTTACCTGTTCAGCAATAATTATGGTTATTTTGCTGTACCGCCCACGATTATAGTTATTGCCAAGATGGTACATATGAGCAAAGGCATATTGTTGATAATGGACTTCGTGAATGTGTAGCTGAAGTAAGCGAGGTGTAAATAGCACAACTCATGCTCGCGGTGTGCGTGTTGGCGGTAGTCCATATTCTCCAACAACATTTAGATGGGGTTATGGTTGGCCTTATCCTCTAGGATATAAAGCGCTAACCGAAATTGAGAAAGCGCAAATTTATTTAATCCGAGATAATGACGGTTAATATTTTATCTTTAACCTTGCTAACTTTAAAGCTTGTAACTTGCGCTTTTCTTATCTTGTTTTGCTAAATAATAGCCAATAAGAATACCAGCGAGTGCGCCAAACAGGTGGCTTTCAAATGACACATGGGGACGCTGTGGCAAAACACCCCAAATTAAACCACTATATAAAAATACCACCGCGACACTAATAGCAATGGCCTTAAATGACCGATGCATAATGCCGTAGCAAATTAAAAAGCCCCACAAGCCATAAAGTACACCGCTCAGGCCAACGTGAATATTAGCGCGACCAAATAGCCAAACCAGTAATCCTCCAACCACAGCAGTAAAGATAAATACAGCCCAAAACCGTTTGACGCTATATTGGCAGACTAGCCAGCCAAGCACTGCAAATGGGATTAAGTTACTAAGCAAATGTGCCCAGCCGCCATGTAAAAAAGGCGCGAAAAAAATACCCGTTAAGCCACTTAGACTGCGAGGGTAAATACCTAATCCATTTAAGTTAACGCCTGGTAAGCTATTAATAATTTGCAGTAAAACACACAATAAAATAATACCAATAAGCGTAAAGCGTTTACTGACTAGAGGAGGAATGCTCAAAGAGCTTTTTGGGTTTGCCATACATCACTTAATTTTAAATATGTTTGACTGAGTATACCTATCCTGATGCTTAATTGAAAAGCCTTGCTGGGTTAAGCAAGGCTTTAGTTACAATATTAAAGAATTAGCCTAATTGGGTTAGCAGTTTTTGCGCTGCAAGCTCAGAGCTGGCAGGATTTTGACCGGTGATCAATAAGCCATCGACTAATGCGAGCACACCCCAATCATCCGTTTTTTGGTAATCACCGCCTTTTTTGATCAGCTCATCTTCTACCAACAATGGAACAATGTCAGTAAGTTGCACAGCGGCTTCTTCACTATTGCTAAAGCCAGTTACTTTCTTACCTGCAACCAATGCACTGCCATCTGAATTTTTAGCATTTAAAAACACGGCACTTGCGTGGCAAACAGCTGCAACAGGCTTTTCTGTTTTGATAAAGTCTTCAATCAATGAAATTGAGTCTGTATTATCAACTAAGTCCCATAATGGGCCATGACCGCCTGGGTAAAATACGGCGTCAAAGTCGCTGGCATTTACATCACCAAGCGCTTTTGTATTGGCCATCAATGTTTGTGCTGCACTGTCGTTATCAAAACGTTTTGTAGCATCTGTTGCGGCATCAGGTGCGGCGCTATTTGGATCAATCGGTGGTTGCCCGCCTTTTACTGATGCGAGTGTAACCTCAGCACCGGCATCAATAAATGCATAATAAGGAGCCGCAAATTCTTCAACCCAAAAGCCCGTTTTATGACCGGTATTGCCAAGCTCTGCATGAGAGGTAAGAACCATAAGTATTTTTTTAGCCATAACCATATTCCTTCTGATGATTTAAATTTTTAATTTATCTTACTAACTACTATAAGCACTAAGGTTACTTTAAACAACGATGATAAATTCAACTTTATTGGTTTAATAGTTGATACAATAAAGTAAGTCAGTATAGGAGATCTTATGAAGGTATCGTTTGAGCAACTCAAAAGTATGGTGGTATTTGCACAAATTGTAGAGCAGGGCAGTTTAACGGCGGCCGCCAAACAATTGGGGTTTACTCGTGCAGTGGCAAGTTATCACTTAAAAAAATTAGAAACCCAACTGGAAGTGACGCTGCTTAATCGTTCAACGCGAACTATGGCACTGACCGAAGCGGGGATTGCGTATTATGAGCGCTGCAGAATTATTACTGAGCAAGCTAATGCGGCTAAACAGCAAATAGAAAATATAAAAAGCGAACCACAAGGCTTACTTAAAATTAGCTGCCCGGTGAATGTCGGTATGCAGTTGGTTGTGCCTGCAATCAATGATTTTAAACGTCAGTATCCCAAAATCGATATTGATTTACAGTTAAGTGATGAAGTGATTGATATTATTAAAAATGGCTTTGATTTTGCGATTCGCGGTGTTGCGCTTAGTGACTCCAATTTACAAGCGACTAAACTCACTACTATGAGTACCTGTATTTGTGGTTCGCCAGATTATTTTGCCCATTACGGTAAACCTAAAACTCCAGCGCAATTAAGCGAACATCAATGGGTGGTGTATCAGCTCGGCAGTAAAACATTAACGCTACAAAAAGATGGTAAAAAGCATAACTTAACTATGCAAGGTGGTTTAAGGACTAATAACGCTGCTGCGCGAACTGCTTTTGTTGAAGCAGGCCATGGTATCGGGCGTATTCCACTTTACGATGCATGGCCAAAAGTTCAAGCTGGGCTATTGGAAATTATACTCGATGACTATAAAAGTAAAGATATAGAACTTTACGGCGTATTTCCACCCGGCGGCGCCGATTCTAAGAAGTTGCGCTTATTTATCGATTATTTAAAGGATTATTTTATAAAAAGGCATACCGCATTGGGTATGCTTAAAAATGTCTAATTTATGGCTTACAAAGTACGGTTAAATAATGCAACGGCTTGCTGGTACATGGTGATTGCTAGTGCGCCGTCGTATCGCTCACCCTCATCACGCATAAAGGCATGTTGGGCGTTAACTTCTTGCCATTGGTAATTAATACCCGTACTAACAGCTTGTTGATAAATTTTGTCGCGACCTTGTTGTGGCACATGGGGGTCTTGCTTTCCCCAAATAAAGTGAATCTCACCTTGTATATCAGCCATGCGTTCAAACGAGTTATTACCGGCTTGTGCGGGGAGTGTATCGCTATGAATGTCGGTGGCATATAAGCAAAATGCGGCTTTTATGTGTGGGTTTAATGCGGCTCTATAAGCTAAGTGACCGCCAATACAGACACCCATAGTACCTACAGAGCCGGTGCAATAGTCTTGTGTTTGTACAAAGTCGATTAACGCTTGGGTATCGCTGTCGTGGGATTCAAGCGGTTTTGCCCATTTATCGTTATTGCCTTTATCTTTACCCGCATCATCATAGGCAAGCACTGTCCCGATAGGGTTTAGCTCATGAAACACTTCTGGCACAAGTACTACAAAACCATGGCTTGCTAAAAGTGCAGCGCTGCGAGCAATAGGCGCGGTTTGCTGAAATATTTCAGAATAAAAAATAATCGCGGGAAATTGCCCTGACATTTCGGGGCGGTAAACCGTGGTGCGCATTAAACCTGTTGGGGTAGGCAAGTCTGCATGGTGGTGTTGGATGATCATAAAAGCGCTCAGTTAAATAATATAAAATATATGGTAACTGAGCGCGATAAAATAAACACGCCTTAAAGTTTAAATACTTGCAGGCATTTTATTACAGCTAGCATAGTAACTTACGGTTGCTGGCCAATCGGAAAATATCCCCATGACCCCCACTTCTTGTGCTAAAACATCAACCACAGTTAACATGTCGCCATCGTTATCTATAACATCACTAATAGATTGATAATAATAACCGCCGCCTTCATTTAGAGGGCCAGAGCGTTCAAGGCTCCATGCAATAATATTAAGCCCTGCGGCCTTAGCATCTATAGCGTACTGTGAGGGTACAATATTACTGTCGTTATCTATGGTTAGCAGCATCCAAATAGGGGGCGCTATAATTTTAACGCCATCAGTAGCTAGCTCTGCCATGCTTGGCTGCCATGTTGCTGCGTTATTAGGATCAAACCCTGCATTGCTGTCGCGACCATCCAAATACACACTTTGCGCTGCAAATTCAGGATTAGTGTTAATCCAATATTCTACGTCGGCTAGGTTAAATGATTGCGGATAAACATGGTTTGCGGGTACGTCCATTTGCGTGTATTCATCCAGCATTTTTTGTGCATATTGCGCTTGGGTCATACCATTAAAAGGCATGCTCACTTGAGGCGATTTCAGCTCCGGGGTCATTTTTACACCCAGCTCTTTAAATAGCGCAATACTTTGTTTATGGGTCATGAGTGTACCTGAGGTGGCGTATAAATCAGTGCGCCAACTCGGTGTTCCATTCATATAATCGTTAACATTGGTGGCATTGGTGTTCGCGCCATCCATTTTACCCTCAAGGGTTAAAAATTCCGCCAGGCTAATATCGCTGGTGCAACATTTAGCTGCAGCGGGTGTGCCACTGTTAGGATCCGCTGGCGTAAATGGCACACTGCATTTAGCGGCAAGTTCTGGGATCGCTAAAATATTAGTGGTGGTATGTAAATCGCATTGTGAATGGCGGCATACAAGCTCTTTATCATTTGTAAACGTCACATCGCACTCGACAATGCCAGCGCCCATACGAGCTGCTGCAATGTAAGATTCTTTAGTGTGCTCTGGGTATTGCATAGGTGCACCGCGGTGACCAATTGAAAAATCAGTACGATAAAAAGGGCCGTCTTTGCACGATTCTAATTTTGTTTTTAGTGCGCTGGTGGCCATATCGTCAATTAAGTAGTCGGGGCGAGCACCGAGTTGAATATTCGTACCTTGCGCGACTTCAACAATAACCGGGGTAGGAACTTTAACAATTTCAACCTCAGTGTTGGTAACAACCACTTCTTTTTCGACTATTTCTACATCGTCATCGCAGCCAGCGAGTGTAATTAATAATAAACAACTAGTCAGTAAAGGTGTGTGCTTCATTATTTTTCCTTAAAAATCAAAGTGGACGCTACCTTACTAATTATTAGTGACAGTTTAACTACAGGGTAACTAATTTACTCTTTTAGCCATTATTTGGTTTATCACTAAGGCAAATAGCATAACCCCCGCGCCAATACTTAATCTGAGTATGTCCGCGTCTCTATTCCAAATAAGTACATTAACAACAATGCCTGCAGGAATAAGCAAGTTGTTCATCACCGCCAGTGCGCCCACATTGACAAGTGTGGCGCCTTTATTCCACATAAAATAGCCAACACCAGATGCCACAACTCCTAAATAAATCAATATGCCCCATTGTGTTGAGGTGCTTGGTAATTTGTTTGAGTTACCAAATAAGACATAACAGCTACTTGCAACAATCAGTGCGCCAATAAAAAACCAGCCAAATACAGTTTTATCATCAAGCTGCTTACCCAGCATTAAGCGTTTGTAGGTTACTTGTCCTACAGCGAAACTAATATTAGCGCCTTGTACCAGTAATAATCCGACTAAGAAGTTACTGTCTAAGTTTTCATAGCGAATAGTAATTGCACCCAGCACGGCAATAAAAGCGACTATAAAAAACTGTGGGTTAAAATACTTGTTGCACGCATCGTTTAATAACGTGATGTAAAGCGGGGTCATTACGGTAAATAGCAGTACTTCAGGCACACTTAAGAACAAAAATGAGTGGTAATAAAAGCTATACATAATACCGAGTTGTACTGCGCCTATCAGCATGAGTTTGCAAGCAAGTTGGGGAGGTGTTCGTTTTAAAAACGGTAAAAATAGCAGTGTGGCTAGGGCTACGCGAATTAATACACTAAACCAAGCATCAACTTGACCTGCTAAATATACGCCAATTAAACTAAATGAAAACGCCCATAATAGAGTGACGGCAAATAAGTAGCCCATAGTGCTTACTCCAAACTAAAAGCGCGAGTGTATACTACAAAGAGTATTAAAGGGAGTGGCTCAGTGAAGTAACCTGAGCCCGGTGATTAATTTACTGTTGTGAACTAACGAATTGCTTGGCATCTACTTTTAGCTGTTCAAGTGCTGCTTGATTGTAATAACGACTATGAGAAATAACCCCAGTGAGCTTTTGCGTGTTACGTACATCAATTAATGGGTTATCAGTTAAGAAAATGATATCGGCGGTTTTGCCTTCTGTAAGTTCTCCAAACTGCGCCGTTTTACCTAAAAACTGTGGTCCAGCAAGTGTTGCTGATTGCAATGTTTGTAATGGCGTTAAGCCATAATCACTAAAAATAGCCAGCTCTTGATGAAGAGATAAACCTGGGTAAATATACGAATTTAAAAATCCAGCGTCGGTCCCAGCAATAATTGATACGCCAGCCTGTTGTGCTAAAGGTAGTAATTGAGCTGTTTTAACAAAGCGTTCTTTACGTTGTTTGATTTGATCTTGGGTATCTTTATTGGCTCTGTCTACACGCCATTGGTAAGTGGCTTTAAGACCTTTACCTAAATAATTTAAAAACTCATCATCTTGATGGTTATCTTCATCAATATAAGCGGTGATTTGACCACCAATTAAAGTAGGTACTACGGCCGTGTTATTTTGAGCTAACACGGCGTATTTATTTAAAGCTGTTTGGTTATCAATATTTGCTGTAATAATTGGCAAAGCACTGCGGTAACTCAGTTCACCTGAAGCCACTTTTGCTGATATTTCAGGTTCATTAATTGCTGCGGCTTTTAACAAGTAGGTCATATGCTCAATGGCATCTAACCCTGCATTTGATACATCTGTAACTGATAGCGAAAACGGAATATGACCAGATATTTGGTAGCCACGTTTTTTCACTTCTTTAACTGCTTTTAAATAAAGTTCAGGTGTTAATGCACTATCGGTGATTTTCACAAAATCCACATTCATAGCATCAAGCGTATCAATAGCAGCATTCATTTCCTCGACAGTTTCAACTTCTAAGTCGCCAGGCCAAATAGAGTCTTTACCTTCGAGTTTGGGCCCTGATGTATAAATGGTCGGGCCAACTAATTGGTTATTATTAATTTGCTCTCGCCAGCTTAAAACTGACTCACTTAAATCAGCAGCAGCATCACGTACTGTAGTAATGCCATACGCAAGGTAAAGTGGTAACAGGGCTTTGTTTTCGGCTATAAGCGCTTCACCGCCGCCAAAATGGACATGCATATCCCAAAGGCCTGGCATTAAAAATTGATCATTAGCATCAATGTAATTCTCAGTAATGTAGTTATTTTTTAGTGAGTTGTTAGCGCGCTTTATGATCACACCATCGCGAATAGCAAGGGATTGTTCAACGCTGAGTTGTCCGGTTGTTACGTCGATGATCGTCGCATTAGCGATCACTATATCGGCGTGCTCAGTTGGCTCTGTAGCACATGCACTTAGTAGTAAGCAAGTTGAAAATAAAAGTATATTTTGCATTGTGTAACCTAAATTTTTTATTTAGATTAGCATATATATCTTCTGTAAGGTGTTGATTTGAGTTAGGAGGTAACAAGGTTAGGATGAATAATGGCGATAAAAAATGAGAGCCCATTACGGACTCCCATTATAATTAGTTTGGCTTACTTAACTAAACCACGGCGCTTAAGTAGGGCGTCGGTAGTTGGCTTTTGACCACGGAACTCAATATAGCTTTGCATTAAGTCGCGGCTGTTACCTTTTGATAAAATCTCTTTGCGGAAGCTATCACCGTTGTCACGAGTTAAGCCGCCTTGCTTTGTCATATGCGCAAAGGCATCAGCTGCAAATACTTCAGTCCAAAGGTATGCATAGTAACCTGCTGAATAGCCACCAGCAAAGGTGTGGCTAAAGTAGCAAGACTTATAACGCGGTGGTACTGGGTAGTAAGCAATGCCGTGTTTCTCTAACGCGTCATGCTCAAATTTTTGTACATCAGTTATTTTCTTATCAACACCAAATGAATGCCATTCCATATCAAGTAATGCTGCAGCTAAATACTCAGTGGTACCAAAACCTTGGTTGAAGTTTTGTGACTCAAGTACTTTGTCGAGTAATTCTTTAGGAATTGGTTCACCCGTCTTGTAATGCTTCGCGTAGTTAGCAAGTACAGTTGGTTCGATGTTCCAATCTTCGTTCGCTTGTGACGGGAATTCAACAAAGTCACGAGCTGTTGCAGTGCCTGCAAGGCTTGGGTATTTTACGTCTGAGAACAAACCGTGTGCCGCATGACCAAATTCATGGAACATAGTCGTAACTTCGTCAAAAGTCATCAGTGTTGGCTGACCATCTGCAGGTTTAGGAATGTTTTGCGCGTTATAAATTACAGGTTTTGTGCCTTTTAAGCCACTTTGGCTAACATATGCACTCATCCAAGCACCGCCACGTTTACCCTCACGAGCATAAGGGTCCATGTAGAATAAACCAATAGAACTACCATCGGCGTTGAACACTTCAAACGCCATTACATCTTCGTGATAAAGTGGTAAATCTTTACGCTCTTTGAAAGTAATGCCGTATAGTTTTTCCATCGCAAAGAATAAACCGTTATGGATCACTGATTGCATTTCAAAGTATGGCTTAACTAAAGCAGGATCTAGGTCGTACTTAGCTTGGCGCACTTTTTCAGAATAGAATGCCCAGTCCCATGGTTGTACAGTAAACTTTTCGCCTGATGCATCAATTACTTTTTGAATTTCAGCAGCTTCAGCTTTTGCTTTATTTACGGCTTTAGGTGCTAAGTCATCTAATATGCCATAAACGTTTTCAGTGGTTTTAGCCATACGTGTGGTCATTACATATGAAGCCCAATTTTTGTAGCCAAGTAGTGCTGCTTTTTGAGCGCGCAAATTGGTTTCTTTGATAATGATAGGGCCATTGGTATTTTGCGCACGAGTCGTTGATGCTTTAAAAATACGTTCACGTAACTTACGGTTTTCTAGGCTGCTGAGAATCGGCTGTTGCGTGGTGTTCACTAACGTGATCATGTAGCCTTCTTTACCTGCTTTTTTAGCGGCAGCGGCAAGGCTTGCTATTTCAGCGTCAGAAAGGCCAGCAAGTTCGCTTTTATCGGTTACTAATACCACGTCCTCTTTAAACGATTTTAATACGTTTTGCGAGAAGGCTGTTGATAACTTGGCAAGCTCTGCGTTGATTTCACGCATTTTGGCTTTTTGTGCTTCATCTAATTTTGCACCAGCGTTAACAAACTTAGTGTAGTAAAACTCAACTAAACGCTGATCTTCGGCATTTAACTTCGCTTTATTGCCATTAATGGTTTCAACACGTGAAAATAATGCTTTGTTAAGATAAATATCATCAGAATGCGCAGATAACACTGGGGCCATTTTTGCTGCAATACGTTGATACTCATCATTAGAGATCAAACCAGATAAGTTATAGAAAGCGGTTGAAACGCGATCAAGCAATTCGCCAGATAGTTCTAATTCAACTAAGGTGTTTTTAAATGTAGCTGGAGCTGGGTTGTTAGCGATAGCCGTGATTTGCGCTTTTTGCTGCGCAATACCTGCATCAAATGCCGGTTCATAATCACTGGTACCAAATTTATCAAATTCTGGTGCCATATATTGTAATGGACTTGGTTTCATTAATACGTTGTCTACATTGGCTGTTTGTACTTGAGTCGTTTGCTCTTTTGTATCTGCATCGTTTTGCGAACTACAAGCAGATAATAATAATGCACTAGCAATTGTAGTTGCTATAAGGGTCTTACGCATGAGAACTCCATAAAATAGGTGAGCCTTGAAAAACAGGCGAGACATAAAACACCCATAACTTAGCAAATTTTCATGTATATACAACTAAGTTTATCGGTTTAAGGTGGGGATTGAGCGCAAAAAACGTGTTTTTAGGTAAAAATAGTGCAAATCGAGAAATAGTAGCCTTAAACAGTAGGACGTATTAAAGCTACTACAGGTTGGTACTTAATTGAGAATTTTGGTTTATATTGCATGCGCGAAGTAGCAAAATTAGTTGTAACCTAAAACAAACTTTTTTTCGCTACCAAAACTTGCCGGTTGCTGGTGACCAAACTCTTTGTTAATGCAATTAAGAGTATGTTCTTGCTCTGCAAGCACAGACAAAATTTTATTGCGGTATTCAATACTTGATTCAAACAGTTGCAAATCAACTAAAGGTTGTAGCGTGGCTAATTTTTGATTTAAGGTCAGTTGTGACATCATTCGTTCCTCGTGCTTTATTTAAGCTTACAGTACTTATATAGCATTACCTGTAAGAAAATGTTAATGATTTGTTCATAAAAAACATATTGAACTTTAACTTCTCCGTAAATGCCATTATGGCGTGCTAAACTTACTTAACCCTGAATAGCTATTTGTTTTATTAATTTTGGAAAAAGTATGACGTTAGAGTCAATCTCTCATTATTTATCGTATGTAATTTTTAGTTATAACAATATCGAAATTACTGTAGCTAAAGTTATTCAAGTGCCTTTGATACTCTTTGCCATGTGGTTTGTGGTTACATGGATTGGTCGATTAATACGAAAAACTCTGCTCGCACGTAAAATGAACCCTGATGCGGTGCATTTATTTACCCGTATTTATTTAGTGTTAAGTATCGCAATTTTAATATTTACCTCCCTTGAAGTGTTAAATATTCCGTTAACAGCATTTGCCTTTGTTTCTGGCGCTATAGCTATTGGTGTAGGATTCGGGGCACAAAATATCATTAATAACTTTATTAGTGGCTGGATTTTAATGTGGGAGCGGCCAATTCGTATTGGAGATTTCTTAGAAGTGGGCAACGCCAAAGGGGTGGTTGAAACGATTAATACTCGCTCCACGCGCATTCGTCGCAACGATGGTGTGCACATGCTTATACCAAACAGTCAACTACTCGAAAACACAGTGACGAATTGGACCTTGATTGACCGCAATGCTCGTTCGTCTGTCAGTGTTGGTGTGGCATATGGATCAGATGTATTGTTAGTTGAAAAACTGATCAAACAAGTGTTGAGCGAACATCCTGCAATACTTCCGACGCCGGCATCTTCAGTGTTATTTGATGATTTTGCTGAAAGCTCTTTAGTGTTCAATGCTATTTTTTGGGTTTGTGCTGAATCAGAAACCATGTTGCGCCAAGTCCGCAGTGATATTCGTTTTAGCGTATATAAAATATTTGCTGAGCATAATGTCGTTATTTCTTTCCCACAACGCGATATACATATTGATGGTGAAATTGCATTAAGGCGGGGACGAGCAACGAAATAAATCCAGCGGTACCGGTATCGTCTTGCAGAAGTAATTTGCTGCAACGAGTAGCAAATTACTTCGTTTTTATTGATGAGTTATTGCTGTTGTGCCATCTTTCTTAGCTTTAATGAAAATAATACAATTAAAGCACCAAATAGTACGGCGTAAGTGGCGACTAACCAAAGTAAAGTATGGATCCCTGCGCTAGGATTAAAGATTAAATATAAACCAAATAATACTGATATTGCCCCAGTAATAATTAATATCCACTCATTAGATATCTCCGCTCTTAATTTAAGCGCAATTAAAATTTCAACAGCGCCAATCGCTATGGCCCACGCAGCGACATAATAAAGTAATAGTATCGCGGTAACGTTTGGTGCAAATAGGGTAACTAGTCCTGCGATGATTGATAACACCCCACCGGCCAATAACCAGCGCCAATAGGGATTGTGTTGCTTAGAGTTCCAAGCAACCCATGTTCTTAGCATGCCATCAAATAAAAAATAGCCCGCAAAAAATAACAACATAATACTCAGAGATGCATTGGGTGCAAACCAAGTAATAACGCCAAAAATAATTGCAATGAGGCCGCGTACTAACAGTACTGACCAGTTTTTTGAAAGTGTGGTGGTTAGATCCATCTTAATCCTTAATGATTAGCTCTGTCGTGTTTATATACATTAGCATAAGGTATGATTTATCAATAAAATATATCGATTAACTTTGCAGAAGCATTGTATAGCAGAATTAAATTTGGCTATGCTAGGTTTACTCAATGATCATTATAGTCACTTAGCGGCTCCCACTTGTGATACCTGCTACATTTACAATCATTTTATTGACAGGACAAATGTCCGTATAAAATAAATATAATTGCATAAAATCTCTCAAGTTCGCTTATTGTGCCGTTATTTGTTGTAAAAAGTTTATATTATTGTACATATTAATGCAGCAAAAGTGTCACACAATGCTATAATCTTCAGCGTTCGTTCAGCCTCTTTACTTCGTTTTGCACTCTCGACAAAGAGGTCCGCGCAGCTTAACTTAAGGCGCGAAAAATTGGCCGAGCCCGCCGAGTGAATTTGGCGCAACACATCAACCGTTGAATAAGAGTGCACTAAAAAGGTTAAACCCCGACATGAAAGCAATGAAAAGATCTACGTTAGCAACCCTAATCAATGCAACGTTGTTCTCTGCCGTAGCAGGTACTTCATTTACAACTCTTGCTGCTGATGAACAAGCTCCAACTGCGCAAAGCAAGCAATTAGAAGTTATTCAAATCACTGCGCGCAAGCGTGTAGAAAACGCACAGGAAGTACCTGTCGCTGCTTCTGCTTTACAAGGTGATAGCCTTGATGCTGCCAGTTCTGCCGGCATGGATATTCGTTTTTTAAATGCAAAAATTCCAAGCTTAACTGTAGAATCTTCATTTGGTCGCTCATTCCCACGTTTTTATGTTCGTGGTCTTGGTAATTCAGATTTCGATTTGAATTCATCACAACCAGTATCCCTAGTGGTTGATGAAATTGTTCAAGAAAGCCCTATTTTAAAAGGTTTTCCTATATTTGACACGGGCCGCGTAGAAGTTCTCCGTGGACCACAAGGCACCTTATTCGGTCGTAATACCCCAGCTGGTTTAGTTAAAATTGATTCAGCTCGCCCAAGTCAAGATTTTGAAGGTTATGCAGCCTTATCATATGGTTCGTTCAATTCAATTGACTTCGAAGGGGCTGTAAGTGGTGGCTTAACTGATAACTTATCAGCACGTGTTTCTCTATTACGTCAAGAGCGCGATGATTATATTGATAATCGCTTAGCAGGCAATGAGATTGATGACGTAACAGGAGGTTATCAAGAAACTGCCGCGCGTATCCAATTCTTATATGAGAAAGATGATTTCAGTGCATTATTGAATTACCACACTCGTGACTTAAATGGTAAGCCAATTGTATTTCATGCAAATGCAATTGAAACAGGCACAAATAACCCGCGCCCGGGCTTTGATCCTGAAGTGATATATCAAGATACTGTGCAATTTGCTACACAGAATGTAAATAGCCAAGGTGCTAGCTTAAAGCTAGAGTACAGTTTTGCTGATTACACGTTGACATCGATCAGTGGCTGGGAAAGTGCAGAAATTTTCTCTCGTGCTGATGTAGATGGTGGTTTTGGTTGTGGGAATACTTTTGTTCCTGGTTGCCCAACACCAGAAATGGGACCTGGTTTTATTTTCTTAGCGTCTGAAACCGCTGATGCCCTTCCAGATCACAATCAATATACACAAGAGCTACGTTTAGCAAGTGATTTTGCTGGTGACTTTAATTACCAAGTTGGTGCTTTTTATTATAATGAAGAGCAAGTGATTGAGACTTACGGTTACGATGGGTTAGGTGCAAACTTCTTAACTGGCTATGTTCGCCAAGATCAAGACACAACAGCATGGGCTGTATTTGCATCGAGTGAATATCAATTAACTGAGAAGTTAGAAATCACTGCTGGTTTACGTTACTCAGATGATAAACGTGACTTTACAGCGTCACGTTACGCATCTCCAGAGTCGGCAGTTGCTAATTTAACTAAGTCAGTTGCACCAGAAGATAGCCATGTATCATGGGATTTAGCTGCTGCGTATAAATATTCTGATGATATAAACTTATTCGTTCGTGCTGCAAATGGTTTTCGTGCACCGAGCGTTCAAGGTCGTATCTTATTTAGTGATGATGTAACGGTTGCTGATTCTGAAACAATTAACTCAATTGAAACGGGTATTAAATCAGACGTGCTTGACGGTCGTGGACGTGTCAATGCTACTGTTTTCTATTATCAAATGGATGATCAACAGTTAACAGCTGTTGGTGGTGACTCGGGAAATTCAGCTCGTTTGTTGAATGCTGATAAAACTGTTGGCTACGGTTTTGAAGTTGATACTCAATGGGTATTGACTGATGAATTTGATGCAACTTTTAACTTCAGTTATAACAATACTGAGCTGCAAGATGATGATTTATATTCGCAAGGCTGTTTTGCTTGTACGATTACTGATCCGCTAACAAACCAAGGTTATAGTTTAGACGGTAATAGCCTGCCACATGCGCCGGAGTGGATTGCTAACTTTACTCTACGCTATACTAAAGAGCTTGGCGATGGTGAGTTTTATGCGTTTACAGATTGGTCATACCGTAGTGAAATTGATTTCTTTTTATATGAATCAGTGGAGTTTACTGGTGAAGCATTATTAGAAGGTGGCTTACGCGCGGGTTATAAGTGGTTTGATAATAACTACGAATACGAAGTTGCGGCATTTGCACGTAATATAACCAATGAGCAAGTATTCATCGGTGGTGTAGATTTTAGCAATAACTCTGCAATTGTTAATGAGCCTCGCTTTATTGGCGCTGAATTTAAAGTTAACTTTTTCTAAGTAGACTTTATAATTGCTAATATTAAAAGCCCGCACATGTTGCGGGCTTTTGTATTGTAAAACCTGATTTATAACTGCTAAAGTAGCGACAATTAAATTTAACAAGAGAAGAACAATGGCTGGATTTTGGAACTACCGAGTGATTTTTTGTGAAGCAACTAAAGATGAAGCGGCGCAATATCAAATACATGAGGTTGAATATAACCTAAATGGTAAAGTAACGAATTGGTCAGAAACGGGCGCAGCGCCTTTTGGCAACACCTTAGATGCGTTACGAGATGACGCAGAGCGTTTAAAAACAGCATTTGAAAAACCTGTACTAAAAGTTGTTAGAAAAGAACGTGGCTACGAGTTGGTAGATGTTGAAACGGGTGAAGAAGCATTTGCAGAGCCGCCAGCAGGTTTAACAGCATAAGTATTAAACCAAAAAGGTGCTATGAGCGCCTTTTTTGTTGCTGAAAAATAAAGGAATGAGGATGACATTAAAAGCAGTATTATTTGATATGGATGGCACTTTAGTTGATTCAGAAAGTGTCCACTTTAACTGTTGGAATGATGTTTTAGCACCGTTTGGCGTGCGCTATGAAGAAGATGATTTTTGCCAACGTTTTTCAGGTCGACCGACCTTAGATGCGGCAATTGAAGTGGTTGAGCAATATAACTTATCGGTTTCACCGCAGTGGTTAGCGCAGGCTAAATATGATGCATTCGAGCAATTTGTTACTACTAATTTACCTCCTTTAATGCCTTTTGCCGAAGAGGTATTAGAGGCAGTGAAGCAAAGCGATCTTAAGATGGCATTAGTGACGGGTAGTTCACGCCATGAGGCGTTACCTATCTTAAAAGGCTATGGCTTTTATGAATGGTTTGACTGCGTAGTGACTAAAGACGACGTGCAAAATCCAAAACCGGCGGGAGACCCTTATTTACTTGCACTGACAACATTAGGGATTTCTGCAGAGCAAGCAATTGCTGTTGAAGATACACACACCGGCGTTACAGCAGCAACTAATGCAAACGTACCTGTGGTTGCAATACCGAATAAACACACCCTAGGCCACGATTTAAGTTTAGCTGTTTCTCAAATGGATAATTTACAGCAGCTATGGCAATGGGTACAAACTAAGCTATAGTTTAGTCTGCTTGGTGATAAACAAGGAGACCGATATGCTTAAAGGACTAACAGTATTATGGTTGCTGATCAGTACTTTTACTTGCTTAGCAACTGATACACAGATCACCGCAGATGCCCAACTTGCCAAGGTTTACCAACAAGATCAAGTGCTTGACATTGAAAACTATCTCGTTAGTGAGAAGTTTGATGGGGTCCGTGCGATTTGGACGGGAACACAGTTGATAACCCGTAATGGCAATGCCATTCATGCGCCAGGCTGGTTTATTGCTGATTTACCTAATTTGAGGTTAGACGGTGAGTTGTGGACCAAGCGCGGTGATTTTGCAGACCTCAGTGGTATTGTGCGCACTTTACAGCCGTTGGATAGTGACTGGCAAAAAGTCACCTATCAGATATTTGACATGCCAGATCAACATAATCCCTTTGCAGTACGCTATGAAAATTATCTACGTTTAGTAAAAACATTAAATAAGCCTCACATCCAAGCAGTACAGCAGTATCAATTTACTACAGAGCAGGCATTATCTGCGTACTTTGATAAAGTAACTCAGCAAGGTGGTGAAGGTGTAATGCTGCATTTAGCCTCGGCAATGCATAAAAGTGGCCGTTCTGATGCGCTGTTAAAGTTAAAACCTTATTTTGATAGTGAAGCGGTCGTCATTGCTCATCTTCCAGGAAAAGGCAAATTTACTGGCATGCTAGGGGCGTTAAAAGTAGTTACACCACAAGGAAAAGAGTTTTCAATTGGTACTGGCTTTAGTAACGCACAGCGCCAAAATCCACCCGCAATAGGAGCGACGGTGACATACCGATACCATGGTTTTACTAAAAACGGTTTACCACGGTTTGCCAGTTTTTTACGTCAACGCGATCCTGATTAACATTTAAAAAAAGCCGTAAGTATGCTAAATTGCGCGGCCTTTTGATGTTAGTTGTGGTGAAGTAATGGTAGTTGGTTTTGATTATGGTAGTTCTAATTGCGCAATGGGTGTAATGAATGCTCAAAATACTGTTGAGCTGGTGCCCCTAGAGCAAGGTAAGTTTTACCTCCCTTCAACCTTATACACACATCATAGTGCTTTAGTTGTCGATTTTGTTGCTCAGCATCTAACAGGTACAAATTATGAAACTGATTTTAAAACCCAGCGCCAAGCCCTGCTCAATAGTATGGTGCGGATCAAGTCTGACTTAGATCTAGCCCCCGGTGATGAAAGTCTTTTTATTGGCCGTGAAGCAATTAACGAATATGTGCAATTTCCTGAAGAAGGCTATTTTGTTAAATCCCCTAAATCGTTTTTTGGGGCAATAGGCTTAAAGCAAGGACAAATCAACTTCTTTGAAGATATTGCCACCGCGATGATTTTAAAAATCAAACAACGTGCTGAAACATCACTACAAAAAGAGTTAACACAAACGGTTATTGGCCGCCCGGTAAATTTCCAAGCCGTGGGTGGAGAGCAATCAAACCAACAAGCAATTGGTATTTTAGAGCGTGCAGCAAAACGAGCTGGCTTTAAAGATGTGGCTTTTTTATATGAACCACTCGCAGCGGGAATTGATTATGAAAGTGACTTAAATAACGATCAAAAAGTATTGGTTATTGATATTGGTGGTGGTACCAGTGACTGCTCATTTGTGCAAATGGGACCTAGCTTTCGTGATAGTAGTGACCGTGATCATGACTTTTTAGCACATACAGGTAAACGTGTTGGCGGTAATGATTTAGACATTGCTTTAAGCTATCACGCATTAATGCCATTGCTTGGTTTAGGCAGTCAGTTTAAATCAGGTTTACCATTGCCTAATCAAGCATTTTGGCAAGCATGTAAAATTAACGATGTGAACTTACAAAGCCAGTTTTATAGTCAAAGCCATCACCGAGAATTACTTACGCAGTTACGTGAAGTACAAGCACCTGAGTTATTTCAACGACTGATCGATTTGCAGCAAAATAAGCAAGGTCATCAGCTGGTACAGCAAGGGGAGGCGGCAAAAATTGCGCTTTCTTCAGTGACTGAGTATGACTGTGAATTAGGGTTTTTAGCACCGCAATTACATAAAGTGCTATCACGAGCTGATTTAGCTGTGGCGGTTGATGATTCAATTATGCAAATAGTAAGTTTAGCAAAACAAGCGATTAAAGATGCAGGGACCGTTCCTGATGTGATTTACCTTACCGGTGGCAGCGCGCAATCGCCACTAATAAAAGCTGCATTAGTTGAGCACTTAGGTGATATTAAAATGGTAAACGGCGATCACTTTGGTAGTGTAACCGCCGGACTCACTAAATGGGCAAGTATGCTTTATCGTTAAAGGGGGCTTATAGAATGACTTGTCGGGTTGCGAGGTATTTCTCGTAATCTGGCAATGACCGTTCAAGCTCGTTATGCATCAAAGGCGAGCTTAAAATCATATCTGCGCTGACTTCATTACACGCCACTGGAATATTCCATACCGCAGCTAAGCGTAATAACGCTTTAACATCCGGATCATGAGGTTGAGATGCAAGGGGGTCCCAAAAGAAAATCAACACATGAATTTCATGCTCCGCAATTTTAGCGCCTAACTGCTGATCGCCCCCCATAGGGCCACTAAGTAGTTTGATAACTTCAAGTCCAGTATTTCGCTCAATTAAATGACCTGTGGTGCCTGTGCCATATAAAGTGTGCTTACTGAGGTTATCGCGATGTTTATTACACCAGGCTAGCAAGGCTGCTTTTTTACCATCGTGTGCAACTAAAGCAATATTTTTTTGCGCTGGAAGGGTTTGCTGTTTTTGTTCCATGTTGACTCTTTTTTTTTTAGATGAGTAGATTAACCGCAAGAACTACAAATACTACACCTGTTATACGATCAATCCAAATTTGGCTTTGCGGGTGCTCTCGAAAGTAGCCTGCAATTTTATCGCCAAAGTAAATATACGTGCAGTCAATCGGAAACGCAAAAAGTGGATACAGTAAGCCAAAGAAAGCTAATTGAAATGTAGTTGATGATGACAGGGTTGGATCAACAAACTGCGGAATAAACGCAATAAAAAATAACGCTACTTTAGGGTTGAGCACTTCAGTCATCATAGCCTGAAACATAACATTAGTTTTTTTCTTGGTGCTTACATGGGGTTTATCTTCGCTACTGCACTCTGACTGGATAAATGTGCTTTTAAACATCATAACACCTAAATAACATAAGTAGGCAGCACCAGCGTATTGTACGCTGGTATAAGCCACTTCTGAGGCTTTTAGGATAGCCGTAAGACCGACAACGGCAAATAAAGTATGCGCCACTCCGCCTAAAGCAAAACCAAATGCGCTTTGTAAGCCTGCTGCGCGGCCATTGGCAAAAGTTTGCGCCATTAAAAAAGCATTGGAAGGACCTGGTGCAACAGCGATTAAAAAACTCGCGGCTAAAAATGACAGTAAAAATTCAAAATTGATCATTGTTTTTATGTGTTTTTAGGGTGATAAGCGTGTGCTTTATTACTGAGCAGTATAACCCACAGTGGCAGCAATAATAATAAGTGAAAAGCAATAAACTCGGGCGCATTGAAAGGGAGCACTTGGGTGAGCATAACCAATGCTCCAGCGCCGCTCATTTGCATTAAACCGATTAACGCAGATGCAGTACCTGCTTGTTTAGCAAAATGTGACAATGCCATTCCAGCCGCTGAGCCTAAGCTAAGTGCAAAGCCTAGCGCAGCAATCAACACTGGCAGCATAAAAGCAAAGGCACTTTTAAACTGGCCGAGAATTAAAATCAGTACACCAGAGAAAATTAATAAACTCATACCTATGCGTAACGCTTTTTGACTATGGCGTTTGATATACAATGGTGCAATAAAGCTGGCTACAATGCTAACAATGGCATTGAGAGTAAACCAAAAAGTAAAATCGCTGACCGATCCACCTAACTCGGTCATGATCCATCCCGGTGCTAATGTTACAAAAGCTAAAATAGCCGACATTGCCACCATACAAATTAGGCTATTAAAAAGAAAAATAGGCGTGCTAATGATTGGTATAAAACGACGTAAATCGAGTATGTGGCCCTCATAGTGGCTATCCGCAGGGCGTGTTTCTTTAAAATATATGGCAGTGATCATTAGTCCAACACAAGCAAACCCCGCCAAAAATAAAAAGTTTATCCGCCAGCCAAATTGCACAGTCAGCCAAGCGCCTAAGATAGGTGCTAACGCGGGAATAAAACACACAATACCATTAAGGTAAGTGATCATTTGGCCGCTTTTAGCGCTGCCGTAGGTATCACGAACAATCGCAAATGCAACCACAAAAGTGGCACAAGCCCCAAAACCTTGTAGTGCACGCGCAAGCATCAGAATGCTAAAGCTAGGTGCTAAAAAAGCCAACATCCCAGCAAATCCATACAGTGTGATGCCAAATAGTGCGACTGGACGGCGGCCAAACTTGTCGGCTAAAGGACCTGCTATAAGCTGACCTAAGCCAACCGTCAGCATAAAAATAGCGACGGTAAGTTGCACTTGCTGCTCATCAATAGCCAATGCTTGCGCTATATCAGGAAATGCGGGTAAGTAAATATCAATCGCTAATGGGCAGAATATAACCAGAAGAGCGAGAATTAAAATAACACTAAGATGATTGCGGCGATCGGTTGTTGGCATGAGTGCTCCTTTTGCCGCGTATTTTAGGTCTGCAAAGATAAAAAAGAAAGGGCATATGACCCATCTATAAGAATATAGCTAGTAAGATTATAAGTATAAATGCACTTTTGCTAACTGGTCTGATGTGCTAATTTTGCAATAGCGACATTCAATGGAAAATAATAATGAGTAATAAATCTGCAGTTTTAACAGCATGGCATAGTTTTAAGCGTCTACCATTTGGCAATTGGTTATTTACTAAAGTAGTGTGTTTTAAAGCCCCTTATTTTGGCTCCATGAAACCCACTGTTTTAGATTTACGTGACGGACATTGCAGCGCAATGGTTAAAAACCGACGGAGTGTGCACAATCATATTGGGACTATCCATGCTATTGCGCAGTGTAATTTAGCTGAGTTATGTGCCGGTGTGATGGTTGATGCTACCGTGCCATATAAAACTCATCGCTGGATCCCTAAGGGAATGACGGTGCAGTACTTAGCGAAGGTTGATACTGATGTCACAGCTGTGGCAGAAATTGCAATGCCAAGACAATGGCTAGATAAAGAGGATTTAGTGGTGCCAGTGAAGCTTTACAATACTCGCAGTGAATTGGTCTTCACTGCTGATATTACGATGTACGTTACTAAGAAAAAGTAAAAGAATAATAAAGCGATTACTTTTTCTCAGCGGCTTGTTTGTTGAAAAACGACAAGTCATTATCACCTTCACTGAGCGCAGATGTAAGCTCTGGCTTTGACTCTGCGTTATTGGTAATTAATTCAACCGTTTCAGCTTCATGGCGTTGTTTTAAGTTACCTTCAATAATTGCACCAGCATCAATACTTAAAGTATCTTGATAAACATCCCCGTGCACTTGCGCTGAACGTTCAATAACTACTTTGCTGGCGTTGAGTGAGCCGATTACTTTACCTTTTACAATCACGCTTTCAGCGACCACTGAGCCTTCAACACAACCGGTATTACCAATAACTAAATGGTTAACACGAACATCACCATCTATGCGACCATCAAGCTGTACTTCACCTTGACTCACTAAGCTGCCCGTTAAGCGAACATCTTCAGAAATGATCGAAGGAGTGTGGCTAGTTCTTTTTAGTTGAGAATTTGCAGAACTACTTACTGTTGATTTTTTTTTACCGAACACGAGAAAGCGCCTTTGTTATTTTGACTGGATTGACATGTTTGTCGTTAAGTAATACTTCATAGTGTAGGTGAGTGCCAGTACTTCTGCCAGTGCTGCCCATTAATCCGATAACATCATTTTTGGTTACCGTTTGGCCTTTTTTAACGTTGATTTTATTTAAGTGACCAAACCGAGTTACAAAGCCGTTTTTATGTTGCAGTTCGATAAAATTACCATAACCACCGTTGCGTCCTGCGCGTAATACAGTGCCATCAGCGGGGGCGAATATTTCGGTTTTATGCCAACCTGCTAAATCAACACCTTTATGATAAGCATGACGGTTATTCACTGGATCTTTACGCAGGCCAAAACTACTCGAAATGTAGTAATTTGCTGCAGGCAGAGTTTGCGGTAACTCACTGAGTAAATTTTCAAGCTTATTCAACGCCAATAGTTTATCTGCGATGACTAAAAATTCAGCTGGGATCTTTGATTCATCAAATAAATCCAGCGGACCACCTTGCGCGGTTTCTGTCATATCACCATCTAGACGACGCGCCAAGGCGGTATCAAGTCCTGCACCTTTGAGCATCGCTAAAATATCGTGCTGGCGGCGTTCTATTTGTTGCTCTATTTGTAAAAAGCTGTGTTGGTATTGGCTATCGAGTAGTGCAAAACGTTGCTCGATATTAACAGATTCAGAGAGTGAAAGAGTGTGTGCGCTGTTAGGGTTTTCATCAACTAATGGTTCGTGGAACTCTTCTTGTTGTTCGCCGAGTTCACCTTCTGGCGGCGCTGCTGGCAGTGTGGGATTACTCATCGACTCAGGTAAAGAATCGATCATGCTCTGCAATAAAGCATGCTTTTGCTCTAGCACCGCAAGCTGGGCTAACTGTTTATCGTATTGTGCTTGTTGTTCTTTACTTTGTTGCTGCCACTGTTGTTGTTTTGATAATTGGCTTTGTTCGATATCGGAAATCTTGTTGGTTTGAGAGTATATTCGCAGGGTCGAAACAGCCAACCAAATTAAAGCAATTAAAATAATAGCTACGGCTGATATTTGTAACCAAGGTGCTAATATCACATGTTTAACCTCACCATTTTGGCGGATCAACAGCTGTCTAGCTGGGAATAATTTGTGATAAAAAGACTTAATAAATGCTGACATGGCTTATAAACACTGGCTATTAACCGAATTAAGATAGCAATCTGAGCTGAAAAAGCCAGTAAAAAATTGTAATTAATCTTAAAAAAGGAGGCGTTGGTCGCCTCCTTATAATAAATACATTTAATAAATGTTTACAACTTAGTTACTTAGCAGGAAGAACCGTTCCTTCTACGCAGCCAAAACCGATACGAGCAAAACCGGCTTTTTCACACCAACCACGCATAATAACGTTGTCGCCATCTTCTAAAAAGCTGCGTTGTTCACCGTTATTAAGGGTGATTTTTTCTTTACCACCACGAGACAGTTCAAGTAATGAACCGGCTTCTTCATGAGTCGGACCTGATTGCGTACCTGAGCCCAGCATATCACCTGGCATAAAGTTACAACCATTTACTGTGTGATGAGTCACCATTTGTGCCACTGTCCAGTATGAATGTTTGAAACTTGATTTAGATACTAATGAAGGTGCAGCACCTTGTTCACGCATTTTAGCGGTCTCAATTTGTACGTCCATTTTTATATCAAAGGCGCCAAGCTCACGGTTTTGGCTTGATTCTAAATAATCTAATGGTTGTGGGTCATTTTCATCACGAGTCCATGATGTTCTATAAGGTGCTAATGCTTCGGTGGTTACAATCCACGGTGATACAGTTGAAGCAAAGTTTTTCGCAAGGAATGGACCTAATGGTTGGTATTCCCATGCCTGTAAGTCACGTGCTGACCAGTCATTGAATACACAAAAACCAAATACATGGTTTTCAGCGTTTTCGATAGCAATGGCATCACCTAATTCATTACCTTTACCTAAATAAATGCCTAGCTCTAACTCATAATCTAAACGTTTACACGGACCAAGCGATGGTACTTCAGCGTCTGGCGCCTTAGTTTGACCATTTGGGCGATGAAAGGTTTGACCTGACACATCAATTGATGAAGAACGGCCATGGTAACCAATGGGGACCCATTTATAGTTAGGCAGTAACGGGTTGTCAGGACGGAATAAGCTACCGACTGCTGTTGCATGATAGATAGATGTGTAAAAGTCAGTGTAATCGCCAATACGACATGGCAATGCAAACTCAATGTCTGCTTGGGCAATTAATGCGTCGCTTAACTTAGCTTGTTCAGCGGCGCCTTCGCGTAATGCTTTAGATAATGCTAAACGTAGCGCTGACCAATATTGCTGACCAAGACCCATAAATTCATTTAATGTTGCTTGGCTTGCTGCTGCTATGGCTGTTTGTGCATCGCCTGAGAAAATAGCTAACTCGTTTACTTTGGCAAGGTCGATAACTTGGTCGCCAATGGCAACGGCACCACGAAAAGCTTCGTCAGAGTTCTTACGACGTACTTCTGCAAATGGTAGGTTTTGAATTGGGAAGTCACAATTTGCAACGTTCGCTGAGGCAACCCAGCTAGTTAAATTTATATCATGGGTTTCGTTAATTAAACTCATTACATTTCCTTTGGTTTAGTCAGTCGCGCTTTACAGTGGATATGGTGATGAATAGCGCGATTTAAACAGTGAAATTCAGATTGTCATTTATAATATTGATGAAACGACAAAAAGCAGCGAAGTACGCTGCTTTTTAAATTTACAATACGGTGCTTATAAAACGCCGCGGCGCTCTTGGTCGCGCTCGATTGATTCAAACAGTGCTTGGAAGTTACCTTCACCAAAACCGCCGTCATCAACACGTTGGATCATCTCGATAAAGATTGGGCCAAATAAGTTTTTCGAGAAAATTTGCAACAAGTAGCAATTTTCACTTTGGCTATCGACTAAGATCTGATGTTCACGGATCTTTTCTTTATCTTCTGCAACCCAAGGTACACGATCGAAAATTGTATCGTAGTACTCAGGAATAATATCAAGCGTGGCAATGGTTGATTTATCAAGCTTATCTAGTGAGCTTACTAGGTCATCTGTTAAGAATGCTAAATGCTGCACGCCTGGGCCATTGTATTCACCAAGGTATTCATCGATTTGGTTGTTATCGTTGCCTTTACCTTCATTGATTGGAATCGAGAAGGTGCCGCACGGTGATTTAAGTGCATAAGAGATCAAGGCTGTTTTTTGGCCTTTGATATCAAAGTAACGAACTTCAGTAAAACCAAATACGTTTTTATAAAAGTTAGCCCATGTTTCCATAGTGCCTTTATAAACGTTATTAGTTAAATGGTCAATGCGGATAAAGCCTTTATCATCAACAATGTTTTGTTCGCTTAAGTCTTCAAAGTCTTGCTCATAGATTGAACCTTTATCACCAAATTGCTCAATAAAATAAATTAAGCTGTCACCAATACCGTAAATTGCCGGGTATGGTAGGTCTTTATGAGTTGAATCAGTCGCTGGTTTTGCACCACGTGCTACTGCGGTGTCAAATGCCTGTTGAGCATTCTCTACACGCCAACCCATAGAACAAATTGCAGGGCCATGACTTTTTGCAAATTCTGCAGAGAAACCATCACGTTCATTATTTAGTAAAAAGTGAATATCGTTTTGGTTGTAATAAACAATGTCTTTACCTTTAAATGTTTTGAGCTTTGAAAAACCAAAATCGGTAAATACTTTATCCATATAATCTGCATCAGGTGTAGCGTATTCAGTAAACTCGATACCTACCAAACCTAAAGGGTTAGTTACTTCACTCATTATAATTCTCCCGCAATAAACACTGCGTCTTGTTGTGTCTGATGCGCAGATAATTAACCATAATTGGCAGCAGGGGAAGAGCCGATAGCTATTTAGGCAAACGGCTCTTTGTAAATTAAATGGGACGATCATTTTAAAATGCATAAGCATTAATGCTTGGTTTTGAGATTTGTATTGAAAGGTCTTGTATTAAGTAACTTAAACTTTTGTTAACTTATTGATAAATAGAATTAATTTATTCTTATTTAAGGGGGTAAATAATCAAATAAAGGAACTATTCACCCCTTATTAAATATACGTGGTGTAATAAATTGTTTACGCTAGAGCCGTATTTGTTAAAAAACTAACTCTTCTGCGCTAAGCTAAGGTCACTAGTAATGGCTGGGGCATTTTGCTAGCAGTGCTACAGCGTTTCGTTGAACGTGCGTGGTGGCCTATCAGATGTGTTTAATGAAGCTGTTGAAAAGTAATTTATAATCTTTTGTTACGCGCTTCGAAGTCAGCCTTATTAATATCGTAACTTAAATCGACGTTTGGTTGGCAGGAATTAATCATGGTGATATAAATAGAGCAACAAAAATCCCCACAAGCGTCATAGCTTGTGGGGAGATAATAAACACAGAGTTACGGTTTTTCAGCAACTACTTCAAGCTCTTCAGCTAAAATGTGTTCTTGTGTTTGTGGCTCGTGTTGACCTTCAGCACCGTGCATCCACTTAACAAGCTTATCGCTTAGTAAGTACATGATCACAGCAGAGAGAACAGCAGTGGCACCTAAACCAATAAAAATGCCTAATGCGTTATCAAGCGCTTCTTCGCCTTCACCTAAGAATGAACCAACGAAACCTGCAATCTTATTTGCAACCGCAGTACATAGGAACCAAATACCCATTAGCATTGATGCTAAACGCAGTGGTGCTAGTTTACTCACCATTGATAAGCCGATAGGTGATAAACATAATTCACCCAGAGTATGGAATAAGTAAAATAACACTAACCACATCATGCTGATCTGTAATGGCTCACCGTGACCTTGAGTCATAAGTGCTAAAATCATAGTGATGAAACCAAGCGCTAAAAATATCAACGCAATGGCAAACTTAACGGGTGAATTAGGTTCACGTTTATCAAGTTTTAGCCAAACGATGGCAACGATAGGAGCACAAATGATAATGAAAATAGAGTTTAATGATTGAAACCAAGAGGCTGGAATTTCAAAGTTGAACAACATACGGTCTGTGTAATCATTTGCGAATAAATTCATCAAGCCACCGGCTTGCTCAAAACCCATCCAAAATATGATACTAAATACACTCATAGTGAAAATAACTTTGATACGGTCAGTTTCTACTTTAGTTAGCGGCTCTTTGGTATCTGAAGTTGATTGTGATTGCGCTAATTTAGCTGCAGGAACAACACCAATATCACCTAAGTATTTATTACTTAAAACCACTTGCATCGCCACAGATACAAGCATACCAACACCTGCTACAATGAAGCCATATTGCCAACCCATAGATGCAGCTGCGAAACCCGCAACAAGTGGACCAAGCGCACCACCTAAGTTGATACCCATATAGAAGATTGTGAAGGCGCCATCACGACGTTGATCACCCTCTTTATACAAGTCGCCAACCATAGTTGAGATGTTAGGTTTAAATAAACCGTTACCCATACATAATAAAGCAAGACCGATATAAAATACGTTTTCTTGTTGGCCGGCTAACATATCGTGGGGGATACCCATAGTAAAATGGCCAGCAGCCATTAGTAGACCGCCGATGATAATAGCTTTTCGTTGACCAAGTACGTTATCAGCTAACCAACCACCAAATAATGGAGTGATATAAACCGCCATTGTGAACGTACCATAAAGGCTTAGTGCGTCTGCATTACTCCAACCAAAACCACCGTCTTGGACAATAGCAACAAGATAAAGTACTAAAATGGCACGCATGCCGTAATAACCAAATCGCTCCCACATTTCTGTGCCGAACAACAGAAATAATCCTTTAGGATGCCCTAAAAAATCACCTGCTTTAGGTAATGAACTCATATTTACTTCCTAACTCAACGTTAATTATTGCGGCCTTATATTTTTTGCTTTGGTCGTTCATGTGCTTTCAACACAAATAGAACGGGTGGCCATGAATATTATTTTTAATGCAGCTAAGGTAATGGTTTGCTCACTAAGATTGCTTAGTGGGTAAGAGTCACACCCTTATCCTAGCTACAATTGCGCCTAAGTATACATACACGGGCAGTGCAGGGGAAGTGCTTGCGATAGTTAGATTACTGATGGCTTTAAAGCGTCAGCGTAAGGCACTAAGGGGCTTTGCGGTAATAAGCGTAATGAAATGACACTTGCTCATTTTTTGTATAGCGGGTAAATAAGGTGGCATTGTGTAACAAATACTAAAAGCCGAGTAATAAATTACTCGGCCTTTAAATAAAGACTTATTAACAGTGTAAATTAGTTACAGTAGTTACTATCAACAAACGTTAAATCATTAACATGTGAAGGGCCATCCATAATGAATGTTGCCGCCGCAGTATTTTGATCTAATCGGTAAATTTTAGCGTTCTCGCCTTTTACACGTCCTGAAACATAAATTGTGCCATCTGCAGCAATTGCGATACCAGATGCTTGATCAACACCATGCTCACCAATTAAAGACAACTCCATTGAACCTTGGTCAATAGTATAAAGTGCTTTACCGGTAAGAACGTAAAGAACATTATTATCAGCTGAATAAGCAATATCACCATCAGCGAACGAATCACCAGGGAAAGTTAATTTACCAAGTACTGTTTTATCACCTGTAGCTAGGTCAAAATCGTACATGTATGTTTTGCTTGTGGTACGTAATGTTGTGCCATCAGCGTTCATTGCAGAGCGGTAAATCGGGTACGAAGTTGCAGATGTAACCAATGCCTGCTCATTCGTAGCAAGGTCAAGTGATAAAATTTGCGAGATTTTAGTCGAGCTATCTAATTGCTCCATGAAATATAAAACACCATTATGTGATGCAATATTTGATGCCGTGTTACTTAAACCCGTTACTTTAGAGTATGTGTTTGTGTCAGTATTGAAAAAGTAAACAAATCCTTCTTCATTCGTACCGAAGTTATTAATACCGTATAAGCCAGATGCACATTGGCTAGTTACTTTAACATCATCAATAAACGCACCTAATGAATCAGATTTACCTGCGCCGATAAATTTAAGTTCGGTTGCTGCTGAACTTGCTTTTACAGTGTACGTAAACTTTTGCCAGTCTTTGGTGGTTGAATTTAACGTATCGAGTAACTCACCATCCCAATATACTTCTGCTTTATTAGTATTTGCATCACCACTTACACGTGCTGAATAATAAAAGCTTACTTCATAGTTATGATCAACATCAGTATTCAATGTTTGCGAAACGCTATAATTAGCTGTCGAATCTAACTCTAAATACTGGCTGCCATCTTGAGGTTTGATAAGGCCAAGCTTATTGGTTTGGATTTCAAACTTAGCATTGTTTGAACGTTGCCAACCTGAGACTTGATTTAATAATCCCCATGTTCCAGAAATTGTTGCAGTGTTTTCAAAAGAACCATTTGCTACTAGGTTCGTTGATGCTGCTGCAAAGCCTGAAGCGATCAATAAAGGTAATGTTGCAAGCTTAAACAATGAGTTTTTCATAGTACTTTTCCTACCAAGTAATTCATTTTGTTTTTGTTAACATTTTTATTAACAATTCATGGTACTATTTTGCTATAAATATTGGGTTCGGTCAAATGTTGAACATGAGCGTTTTCGCAATAATTCACTGCTTTATTTGTCTTTTTTAAATAATTCATTTGCAAACAGTGACTTGCTGAATGTAATTACTTTGAAAATATTTTACTTATTTTATAACTAAAATTTTAGCTGAAAATTAAGTTAATACATTTGTTTAGGTCGGTATGCCTTAATTAGTAATTAAGGCTTTGTAGGTTTTTACGGTATGATTAACTTAGCTATTATCTTTATTTGAAAATGTTAACCAGCCGGGCTTTTGATTGCGATTTAGCTTTCCTAAGACCGTAATAGCTTTTTCAAGAGTAATACGCTGGGTTGCGATATCTTTATAAACTTGGTTGGCAATTTTTTTGCGTTTAACAGCAGCCCCAGCATCTAAAAATGATTCAGCCACTTGTATGGCAAATCTTTTTAATGGGCCTTGTTGCTGGCTGTCGGTTTTATTGTCTAGCTGTTGCTGATGTTTATTCAAACGTTCATTAATATGCACAAGCTCTGCTTGGCTGTATTCATTTTGCGCATGATGCATTTTTTTTATCTCTAATAACGCACTGCTTAAATAAGCATGCTCAAGCTGACTAAATGTACTGATCAGTGATAAGCGCGTTAAGGTTTTTTTAAACTGTTCAGCTGAGCAATTGTTATCTAAAAGCATACTTATGCTATCGTAAATCTTTTGCCATTGTTGCCAGCCATAAACATAGCCTAAGCCAGCTCCTTTAATGTTTTGCATACCAATGATGACTTGGTGACAGTGAGGCCTCGCAAGTGCCGTTAGCATGATCGTTAATTGATCGGGGGTGACCTTGGAGTTAGTAATTAATATGCATTTACTTTTGACTAATTCCAATAATATTGTTTGTAAATTATGTTGATTCTTTTTTAAATCACTCAACAAAGGCCGCATCTGTTGATAGCTTAAATAGTGATTAAAAACATCTTGCAAACTTATCCGCTGCTGTTCACTTAATGTTTGTGCCTGTCCATTGAGCCAATCAGTAAATTGCTCTGCATTATTCAAGGCGGTAAATTCTTTTGCCTGGTAGCTACCTTCAAGTGCTTTATTCATTATTTCGGCAACTGTATCTGCTTCTTTAATGCAGTGTAGCTGAGAGCACAACAATTCTAATTCCTGTAAATCATTATTACTAATTATTCGTTCAAAGCGCTCAGCAAAAGCGTGCAAGTAATAGCTATAAAAGCCATCAACATTGGTACCAATGACAACCATTTTATCAAACGGTAAATCTTCGACGAGCATCTGGGCAAACACTTTTGAACGTGCTACACGGTCATTTCGGTTGTTAATCAAGGCGATGGTTTGTTTGCTTGGATCCTTGCTTAGGCCAAATAAATCTAAGCGTCGCCAGTTCTCTATGGTCGCTAAGCGTTCATTGGCTGACATACTATTAACGAATGACATGCTAAAATGTGTAAAAGGTACAGGGCTAAAGTGTTGTAAAACACCAATGTCAGGTACTATACGCTGTGCTGTTTCTTTAAATACAAAGTCTTTTTCCAGGCCAATGTAGGCTGCCATCTTACATACTAAAGCAATATTATCCGGGTGCTCTTCATATGGGTAAAGTGCTCTAATGTCGGGTGTGATTTGATAACCATCGCCCCAATGTGCCTGAATTAAGGTACTGCTTTTTTGTGTAGCGTCTTTATCTAAAATAGGGAACATGGTTTGTTCGCTAGTAAAAACCTGACTTTTGGGGGCGATAAAGTTTGCCATTTCTTTAGCCACATCAATACCTGTTGGTCCTAATATATCTTCATGATCAGGATAGGCATTGGTAATAGTTGAAAAGTTATCTTGCATCCACTGCCTGAGTATTTTGACGTAGCGAGGTGTTAAGCCCATGCACTCCCATAAAAAGACATCTGCTTTGACATTTTTAGCAAAATGTAAAACATCACTTTGTTCCCAAATACTGGCTTTATCAAATGGGCGGAATAAAGGCACTTCAAATTGTTCACCATTGGAGCGAGCATAAATAAGGGTTGCTTCGCAGCCCGTTGTTTTCGTTATTACTTTTAACGCAAGACTGCTGAACAGCGCGGCTTTTAAGCGTTCAGTGCCAGATTTACCTCGGGTGCCCCAACCACCAATACTGACTGGAATTGCTTGACGGTCGGTTTTTATACGTCGGCTTATGCGAATATGACGTCCCCAAAAATAAACCATAAAACCAACTACAAAAAAGATAAGCTGACCAATACTGTTTTGATAGATTGAGTAAAGATACTCTTTAAAATTCAGCCAAATATTTACCAGTAGTGGAGAAAAACTTAGCTTATTATAAAGCTTACTAATATTTGGCTCTACATCAAACGTACAACCGAGTTGTTCACCATAGGCTTTAAATTCAAAACTAAAACCATGCTTATTGAGTGCTGTCAGGTAATTGTTTTGCTCTATTTCGTTACCTTTACGTTGCGTATCTAAACTATCAATATTAATACTTAGCCAAATATAACTGCTAATTCGCTGAAATAATGACTTTGGCGGGGTAACTAATAAAATACCATCTGGCGTATAGGTCTTTGCTGGCTGTTTTAAATTGTCTTGGCTCAGTACCGAGAGTAAGAAATCAGGTAACGGTAAATGTGGCCGCGCTGAGTATTCATCAGTATCAAATAACGGTTCGCCAGGAACATTGGTAGTGCTTATCTCCGCTACAGAGCAACTAGGCACATGCATAAAGGCAGATGGTTTTCGGGCTTTGCTATGATTAAAGCTTTGGCGTTTGTCTGTGCTTGGGTTGCGCCATTCATGTATAAAACGCCACAACCTAAACGCATAACGATAACCACTGCGGATCTGCCATGTTAATTTATTTTTACTAACATTGTAGCCTTCGCTTTGCTGAGCTTTACGACTGAGTAAGCGACCAAGTAACTCTTCATCTAATTCTTTATCGAGCTGAGATAGGGTTGCAGAGTTTGGTAATACTTGCTCTAACTCAGCCATTAAATTTTGATGCTCAAATGCAACTAATTGCTCTCTGGTACGGCTGATAAAACGGCGAATAGCCAGCACCGGCTCGCTCTGCAATCGTTCATTTAAACAATTGATATAAGTTGTGAAAACGCTATTTGGTTGGTTTGTCTCTAATTGTTGATTGAGCATCATACGAGCAGTGAGCTCTAACGTTAAACGTTTAATGGCAAAGCTTTCATTACCACTTAATAGTTGCCACCAGAGTTTGAATGCAAAGTTGTCGGTATCTATACGAGGGCTACTTAGTTGTTTAACTAACGTAAAGCGCACGGCATCAACGGTTTCTATTTTTAATCGTTCGGTTAATAAATTTTGTAAAAAACTGACAGAAAAATTACCAGCTTGCTCTATAACACTTTGCCTTACTCGTGGATAACTGTGTTCGGCTAACTGCATTAACAGGTTTTCACATAAGTGGCTCAATGTGTTCTGGCTGGTTAAAATTTTTGGTAACGCAGCTAAAATAAATAACCGTTCTTCAGCATTAAGTTGGCACTGATCAGTTTGTTGGATCAGCTGCTGCATAAATGCACGAATGTAGGTTGGCCGTTGATGGATCAAAATTTCTAATATATCCAAACGGGCTAAATGCGGTGTATTCACCTCTTCTAATGCTAATACTAAGGTTTCAATTAAATTTGCACTTAGCTCTGGATCGCCATCATAGTTATGCATCAGTTGTACTTGATTCGCTAAGGCACGGTATAGCGCATTTCTTACATGTTCATTATCGGTCTTGGTTAATAATTGTAAAAAGAAGCTCTCTAAGTCCAGAGTTTGCCACGCTTTTGCTATATCGTTTGAAGATTTTTTTAAATAGCGATTACTTAAGTCGCCAAGCTTTCCAATTAAAAATTTAAGAGTTTGTTCAATATCAGCGACTATATCTTGGTAACGGTTGATCACAGCACCTTCGTCAAACCAACGATTAAAGGCAAGTTTATCTTGGCGTAATTGTTCAGACGTGGCGCCTAGTTGCTGAGCGTAATCTAAAATATGGAATTCACGTTCGGCGCTGATTTCTGCATGACTGAGTCTTTCAATAAAAAGCAGATAACCGGCATCCAACTTTTGTAAACTTTGCTGTTTATGTTCTACGCGATGACGTAGAAAAGCAATTGCTTGGCGCAATAGCCAAATATCCTGATCTTCGCCATCGGGCATATTTTGCAGCAATTCCCACTGCGCTAGTTCATCAACAAGTTGACGGTATTTTTGGCGATAAAGGTCCAGCCAAAAATTAGCAATATCAGCAAACAATAGATGTTCTAAGCGATCTTTTAATTCGCTAGAGGGAGTAACTTTCTTGGTGTTTGCCATATTAATTCTGCTCTAAAAAGTGATTGAGTTGCAGTGACTCAAAAATAATTTCGTCGTGAGAGAAAACACCAAAACCGGTGTCAGCTATATTGCCAGTCGAAAACTCGAGACTGATGTTATGGTCATTTCTAAACCAATCTTGGTCCCAACGTACTTTGATCCACCCTTGTGAAAAGTTACCTAATGGCAGCTGTTTTCGCCAACCTACACTGGTGATGTATTGCCATGTGCTATTAGGGCGATGTTTATCAGCAAACTTATAGTAACTGGTTAATCCGGCTTGGAAGATTTGCCCTTGATAATATTGATGCCAAGATGCGCCAAAACGCAAAATATCTAGGCTTGTCCAATCGGCATTGGACGTGCTGCCGGCGAGAAAATTAAAGTAACTATCAACCCACGGTTGATAGCGATATTGATATTCGCCTCGCCAACCATGCGGGTGATCTTCGCGATAAAAATTATAAATGTCTGAATTGAGTTTAGGATCAAATAAAAAGTCTTCAATATTAGCACTGCTGTAGCTGTAGAATGGACTTATTTGCCATTGATGACGATGACTTTCATCAATGCGCCAGATCTGACCAATCTGCACATAGGTATTAAATGCATATTGGCTGTCAGTGTCTGCTTGACTTGGTTGCCATGTGGTTTGCAAGGCGCTGTCGACGTACCAAGGACTGTCATGATCTTGCCAAGAATGATAGCCATCAATCGAAAATAGTTCGCTATCTTGTTCGCTCAAAGAGTAAGTAAGATCAAGACGATACCAATTCTCATCGTCACTTAATCGAAACCTAGCGCCAACATCCATACTATGACGAATAGGGACGTTTTCGCTAGATTCAAAAATACCTCGGCGGTCATAATTAATAAATGCTTGCCAGCTTAAGTCGTCTGGATGAAACTGTGCGACCTCAGTTTGCAGGGCACGCTGAGCAACGGGCAGTTGGTAAATTACGGTGTTTGCGAAGCTGTTTTGCTCGGCTTCAAAATTAGATATTTTATGATTGCTTTCACTCAATTGCCAAGTATATAAGCGAACGTGCTTGATGCTGTCGGTGCTGACTTCTATTTTACCTGCTGGGTGGAAAAAGCTGCGTTCAAGGCGTTGTTCAAATTCACCAACAATACTGCTTGGGAGCATTTGCTCGAGCTTAACTAAGCGATCGGCTGGTAATTGTGCGATTAAATGCCGCTCTGGCAGAACAGTGTAAAATAACAAGTTATTGCTAAGCGGTAAGTCATACCAGCGACCATTACGGTACTCTTGTGCGCTGATTGTCATCATTTGTGATAAATAAGGATTAAGCCATTGCAACGAGAGCACATTATCGGTTAGCTCAGTTTTATTAAAACCAAATGCAGTTGGTTTATCAGGTTGTATTGACCAAACTTTTTCCGATGTGGCTAATTTTATTGCAACGTTCGCGACATTCCCTTGGGATAAGTCAGCCGCTGCAGATAACTCTGCGACCGAAAAATGAAAGTTTAAACGAATTTGTTCTGAGCGGGTTTGGCTCAAGTCAATATGTAAATCATGATGTGGGCGTAAGACTAATCCTTGCGTAAAACCGCCTTGGCTACTGGTACGCAGTAATTGGTCGCTATAGCTACTCTCATCTTGAGAATCCACAGCAATGAGTTGCGTGCCAGCAAAGTCAGTATAGTCTTGTAGAGGAACCCACTGGCCATAACTTTGTATACGTGAAAATAACTGCGCGAGTTGTGGAGGTAAGCTCAGGGCATTTACTTTCGCTAAAACTTGCGTGTACTCATTGGTGGTTAGCGTTTTATCCGCTAACTTAAATAAGGTATTATTCAATAACGTCTGCATGTTGATATCGGTGTCATATAGCAACGCCATAAATGGTGTTTGCCAAAAATAGCGGGTTGCCATATTTTGATAATTATACGTTGTCGTCAATGGCTGCGAGAGTATTTTATAGGAAATAAATGTTTGTTGATCACTATATAAGCGAACTGACTCACCAGCTTGTAATGTGATCAACGCGTCACTGGAGATCGACAGCGGTTGAGCATCATTGCGTAATAGGGTTTGCGAGTTAATATCAGAAAAAATTGGCAGTACAGTGTGTTGCGCTGATTTTGATGATTGCGATGTCTGTTGTGCAAACAACCAGCTCATTTTATATTGACCATTTTGAACACTGGTACTGCGCGCTCTTAGGGCAATTGTGAGTGGTTGGCTTTGCGCTTTGAATGTTACCGCTTGGCTTTTATTAACCACCAGTGCTTGTATTAACCCCGTTGGGCTGGCAAGCGTTTGCGTGCCTGGGTAATCAAGTTCGTAGCTGGGCTGTTGAATATCTGCTTCGCTGTAATCGCGCCAATTTAATTTTGCAAAGCTTGTTTGCAATGCCGCTTGATTAGGTAAGTCATGACTTAACCACAATGCGAGTAAGTTTTTTTGTTGTTTGATTGCAAGCGCAATCAAAATGTTCCTACATGGCGCTAATAAATCCAAAGCATTGGCACATAAACCTTGCAGTTTATAGTCTTGCTCTAATGCTTGATATTGTTGTATCAACTGATTGCCAGCATAGGATTTGATAGCCACTTCTTGGCTGCTTTTGTAGAGCCCTTCAAGGTAGCTTTTGGCTAAAGCGTCGCGCCCTTGCGCCATCAAAATAGTGAGACGCAATTGCCACGCTTTAATTGCAATATCTGTATTGGGCACGTTGACTAATTTTTTAATTAATTGCAGTGCCTGAAGTGGATGCTCTGCCATTAAATACTCAGCTTCACCGAGTTGATGTTGCCAATGCATAGTATCAGTGGAAGTTTTTGTTTTCAGTGGTTTATAAGGGAGCAGTGCGGCAGTAAACTCATCACCGATTTGGCTAATTTGCTGGGCCAATAAGTTATGAATAAGATTACTTTTTTCTTTTAGCGTACCTGCTTGTGCATAGAGCAATTCATTATTTGGTAAATCTAGTAATTGATCACTTTGCATTACGTATTCAATTGGTTGGCGCTGTTGCTGAAGATTCTGAATGCTTAATTGAGTTGTTGTTAAAGGCACGTTTAACTCAAAAGCGGCAAAATTTTCGCTTTTTAGCAAGGTTAAATGCCATTTTAAGTTACCACTGCGAACTAACAATTGGCTATCGACACTGCTGCGCGCATGCAGTGTTATCGTCGTTCTCACGCGCTGTTTATTGTTTAGAGAAAATTGATGCTGTTGCTGGCCTAATTGATGTATTTGCGCATAGTGCTCTGATAGTACAGGGTAGCCAGTATCATCAACCATCCGCAGTCCGCTAAAGCTATCAAACTGCTTAAATTGACTATTAAAGTACGCTTTATCCTGCGACTTCGGAACAAGAAAATCGCGAGATGAAATTGTGCTAAGTAAATCTTGATAACGACGTTGCGAAAGTAATTCACCACTTTGATAAGGTGAATTGTTTAGCTGTGATAAGTCGTGTTGAGAGTAGATAGTACGCAGCGTGTTGTCTAAATTATTAACCCAATATGGTTGAAACAAACGTTCTTGTTGCTTATCCATTGCTTGATCATCAAAAATTGCTCTGTGATTTTGCTCAAGTTTAATATAAGCGTCTGTTTCACTACGTATAGTTAGGTATTCACCTTTATCTATTGCTAAGTAATCGGTATTGGCCAAACCAATGTGTTGGTCACTATACTCGCTGGCGCGACTGGCAATAACACCGAGCACACTGATCGGTTGCTCATTTACATAGGTATAGACTTTGCCGTTAATATCTTTATTTAGTAAATCTTTGCGCACAGTTAGTTTTAATTTTTTAGCGTGTTGAAAGTACAGTTTTACTTTTTCGCCCGCTTTAAAGTGATAATAATGCTCAATATTTTGACCATATTGTAAACGAGTTACCGCTCGTGGTAGCTTTACGGCGCGACGGAAGCTATCACGGTGACGGTTTGTTTCACCGACCATTGCCGTTAAGGTTACACCTTCATCAAGGTGATTGGTGATTTTTAAAATGCGGTTATATGATGCAATCGGTAACTGACACTTGGCTTGTTCACAGATAAAATCGCGACTCACATTGAGTCTCTGCTGGGCAAGGTGACTGGTACCCGAGCTGTAAATAAACGAATTAAATGTTGTACTATCCAGCTCCAGCCATTGACCTTTTGCCAGCCAAAGATAACGACTTTGTTTAGCTTCAAAATACATCGCTTGCTGAGATTTATCTAAATGCACGTTAGGTGTCACATTTAGCCACATAGGCGAACTCAAAATATTGTCATTACTGGCTAAGCCGTGTGGGCTCAAAGTAAGCAATAGGCTGAAAATAATAGCAGTTATAGCGTAATGCATATTTTAAATTGACTCATCAAAGTAGGCTGTTGAACAAGTTTCGCGCGTAATATATCACTTAATTCAATATGGAAAAATTCGCCATTGCTTGGCAGAATTTTATTTAAAATATTTTTTGTGCCGCCAAGCTCTGTAACTTCTAACGGATATACATAACTGGCAAGTTGTAATTTGTCAGTTAAACACTGGCTTATTTGCTGTAATTTAGCTGTAGCTGGCTTGGCACCATGACTGATTATTACATCACTATTGCGTGCTTTTTTAGTGTGTCGTTTTTTTGGATCAAAGCCGTGTATCTGATAAATAACGAACTGATCGACTGTGTTGGCGTAGCTTTGAATAAACGCATTGGTAACACTGTAGTGGTATTTACCTAGATCACTTTTTTGTCCATCAGCTGCAAGTGTATTGCGATGTATGGTATTGGCTAAGAAAACCTGGCATTCAGTAAATAGGGCCATCGCAATAGGGTAGCTGTGTTTGTCAAAATAGCGGTGCGGAGCATAGGCAATACACTGACTGCCACTCGACTGGTATTTTATTTCTCCTGCTATAACGTGTTCATCTTTCGTTACTAAAGTTAACGCTGATGTTAGTTCGTTGCCTTGCGCCAAGTTTGTTTGCGTGCTCAGCCATTGCGCTAGTTGGGCTTTTGTAACCGCATAGGCACCATTTTGTGATGACGAACTAGCGTAACTTGCGCTAGTTAATAACAGTAATATTATCGCAAGTAAGCGTTTAGCTTGCATCATCATTCCACCACCTTATTTTTACTTCTTCGTTAGCGTACTCTTCTAATACTGCGATCCAGACGGTTTTATTGCTTGTAATGGTTAAACTGTTGAGCGCACGAACATCAGCATTGAGCTGTTGAGTAATTGCCGGGTAAGCAAATAGTTGACTGTCTTTTGGATGGATCAAAAAGGCATCACTTAAGCGGCTCGGCTGAAGTCCATAGCGCTTGTTTGCAATACTATAATCATGGGTTAAGCCACTTTGGTATTTAGCACGTTGAGCAATATCGATGATAATGCTCTGCTCAGCATAATGGCTGTACGCTTTTAATACCACACTGTACGGGCGTTGCGTTGGATATGCTAATTTTAGTGGCGTATTTGCCGTAAGTTTATACAACCGTTGTTTAAGCCACGGGCGTTGCCCTTGCCAGTTTTGATAAATTTGTTGGGCATTTTTTTCAATACTTGCCAGTTGTTCAAAGCCAGTGTCTACTAAATTTACTTCTCTGGCTGTTTTGTTGTTTAGTTGATAAACCACACTGCCTGGATCTGTACTTGGCGCATTAGTCGCCGCTTGCAGCAGATGCTTATTTTGCAATGGTGCAAAGTTATAAGGGCTGGGCTCAGTAACTGGGGTAAAATATTTTGTTGGGCTATTGACCAATGCGACATTAGAGATCGGTAATTGTTTAAACAGCTCTCTTGATTGATAGAAACTGTCTTTAATTAGGATCTCTGGTGGCTCTTGGAAAACTCGGATATTGACGTAACTATCTTGTTCAGTAAAGTCGTAATGGTTATCAGCTTGTTGCTCATACCAAGCGGCAATATCATGAAAGTTTGGATCTTCAATACATTTCGTATGGCATACCGTACGTTGATAGTTAAACTGGCTATTACGTGATTTGACACGTACAAGAGTCGGTTGCTCAGTTGTAATTACCAATGCCGCTGCACGTTCGTTAAGACGTAAATAAAAGCTATTTGCTTTAGGGATTTTTTCTCGTTGTGTGGAATCTAGAATAACTCGATCAAATTCAGATAATTCATCGTCATAAGAAATAGTAAAGGTATCAATTGGCTGATTATTTTGATCATAAACAATCACAGTAGCATGACCTCGACTAGATGATCTGAGATCGATGTTAATATCGCTACTTCCTTCAAGTGTGAAGCGAGCATTTAATAAGTTACTTATTTGATAGTAACCATCTTGTGCGGTCGTTAACGGTTGTAGTGAGCTAAAAGACCAATTACTTAACAGTGGCTCGGTGCTGCATATAGTTACTAAACCAATATCTAATGGCTCGGTAATAAAGCTCAGTGGCTGCGCTGTATTTGCGCGATAAAGCACAGTATGTGGTGCAATAAACTGACTTAAATCATACCAAGTTAAATTGATTTCAGCTGATTTGTCCAGACTGAAAATAAGCGAATCTGGCTGTTTTAGTTCAATGCTCGCACACAGTGTCGCATCGGTGTAATAGTCATTTAAATTAAGTTGTTGCTGCGCAAAGTCATAAGTAACAACATTGTAGGGCAGCGTTTCATATAAAATGTCGGCTTTAAAGTCGATCCCAGGAATACCTTGTGGAGCAAGTTTTAGCCATGAATAGGTAACTGCATTGTTTATTTCTGTGGTTGATAACGCATTAACCCCAATACTGTGATATGCGCTGCTTCGCTCTCTTCGCTCTAATGGTAACTTGAGCCACGCGCTGTATTTATCATCATTATCGTTATGTGTTTTAGCATGGACTCGCACTACAACTCCCATAACTTGGCTATCTTCGCTAATTAACTTTAATGATACGCTGGTAACGTTCTTTAATTGTTCTGGGCTGATATAAAAAGATTGCCCAGATGAGACCTGTAAAGCTTGCCGATTTTCAATAATTTGCTTTATTTGTTGCTCATTGTCGGGAGGTGTTAGTTTTGACGCATGGTGATAGACATGACTACTAATTACTTGTTTTTTTTCATTTAAGAATGCGTATTCAATGGCATAGTTTATCGGTTTATCTAAATCCTGTGGTTCAGAAAATATCGCATTTGATAATACTCGGATCGAGTGTGTTCTAGTGCTAGAAAACGAAAAAATCAATGGTTTTTCAGTGCTTAGCCATTGAACGTTAGAGCGTGTCTCTTCATCCGAACGGCTAGTTATAGGTTCAGCTGACTGTATCCACAGATAAAAACTAAACAGCGCAAAACTAAGCCCAGTAAGTATTAGGAGCAATATGAGTATTTTTAAGAGTCGTTTAATAAATTGCATACGATCCCTCAATCATCATAGTGTTAAAACGGTTTTGGTCAGTGAGACGGTTTGTTATCGGATTAAAAATTGCCAACAGCTTACCTTTTTGTCTGATCGCGAGGGCATACTCTTGGCGGCCTTCAAATTCAATTGTTTGTAATTCACAGTTAGCGAATGGTTTACATAGTTGTGCCAGTGCCGTCAAGCGTTGCGTGCTGGCATAATGCTCAATCGTTTTTAAAAAATGACTTTGCTGCTGTGAACTTACAGCTTGCCAATTGGCAGGCGATAATGTGGTTATATTCATTACTTTAATTGTTGGTTGCGCTGAAATCGCGAGCAAGCGTTGTAAAAGACTTTGCTGGTTAACAGAAAATTGCTGTTTAAAATCAGATGCAAGCCACAGGGTTGCTAGTTCGCTGTGGGGAGCAAATATTTGATAGCCAGATTGCGGCGACGTACCAAGCTCTAAACCTCTTGTCGCGGTTTGGCCTTGCACAACTTGGTAATCAACAGCCAAATCTTGCAAACTGTGATTAAGTGTTTGTAAAAGATGCTGGTGGGCGTTATTTGATTGCGTATATTCAAAAGCCAGGGCGGTGGGTCTGATCCATGATGGTGCACTGTGACTACGAATTTGTAAGTTTAAAATGGCATTATTTTGTGCAAACCGTAAATAGCTTTGATGAACCACATTAAATAATGAATCAACGTTATTGGGTAATAATACATTCGCTTGTGGATGCGCATAAGGATGGGCACCGGCGATCAGTAAATGCTCTGCCCGGCTATTTACAAATAGTTCAGTGGCAAACTTTAAGGTATTACTTTCAAATAATGGTCGCGGTACTTCAATATTAAGTTGGGTACTTGATGTCAGATTGATGACATAGAAACCTTGACCATAGGCTATTGCAGCCCCATCAACGAAAGGGGCGATAAGTAAAAAGCGACCTTGCGCGTTATTGAGTAATGTTAGCTGATAGCCCATTAGTCTGGCTGTGGCATTAATTTGATTTAGTTGATTGATTATATTCTCATCTACATCTTGATCCGTCAGCTTAGTTTTTAAACGGTATAGAGGGTGTAATATTTCAAATTCCCACAAGGCGGCTTGATTTGCCGTTAATGGTTTATAAGCGCCACTGCCTTTAGCGGTAATGTTGTCAGCAAATAGCTCAATCACTTCATTCAGGCTCTGCGTTGCATAGCTAATTGCGTTGTCCTCGTTATTACTTTCATCACGAGATATGTTAGCTAATAACGTAGTGTAGTTATCACTATTTAAAAACACTTCAAACAGCTGGCCATTAAAATTTGCTGCAGGTAAAGAGCTATTGGTTGCTTGACCAAAAAAAGTCTCTTGATGTCCTAATAGCTGTTGGATCAAACGTTGGCTGAGTGAGCTTGGTAACTGATTGTAAATCCAATACTGACTTGTTGCGCCGACAGGGGTTTTGATTAACAAACGATTTGTGCGATTGTTAACTTCCCGTACTTGAAATAGTTGCTCAAGCCCCAGCGCTTCAATAAATGCTAAATAATAAGGACTTTGTTTATTATTATGAGTTAATTCCGTCGTTGGTGTAGCACTGGTACCAAATACTAAGGCACGACTGTCAAAGTGTGAAAATATAAGCCCCGCAGAGTCGCTCGCTAAACTTTCTGAAGTGGGAAATGGTACCGTGACTATGAAATCTGCGCTTGGTTTTCGAGAAATAACAAATAACCCGCGTTGCGAGGTTTTTCTAGCATCGCGAATGTAAATATAACTATCATCAAATTGCAATTGAAAATCAAGTTTAGCTAAGCGCTGTTTATTCAGCAGTAAGTTTTCTATTGAATTAGGGGCTTTATTAATTTCATAAATCGCTTGTTTAAAGTTATTTTTGTCCTGACTAGCTTGATAACTGCTGATGTCTAGTTGTCCTTTATTGCTCGTATAAAGGTAGCTTTTATATTCACTGATCTGTTGACCAAGAGCGCTGACTTTGTTTGTGCTTTGCAATTCTTTAATGTCAGTTGTAACAAATAAAGAAGGGATAAACATGATAATAAAGCCGATCACAATGGCTAACGCACCGCCTAGGATTGAAGTTTGAAAGGTGGCTCGGATCACTAAGCCTAGTGCGCTTTTTTGATATATTTTTAATGCTAAAAGCGTAGACAGCATATAACCAAAAGCAAAGGTATCGGTAACTTTTATTTCAGGGTAGTAGTGCACCACAAAATAATTTAAAAATAACTTATAGATAAAACCGATATTGAAGAAAAATAGCAATAATCTTGCACCTTCAATATTGGCATTACGTAACCGCGTAAAGTTTAATAGCGAAGCACCAATGATCAGTATAATGGCTGTTTCTGCAAAGGATGTGAGCAATTTAGTTGGCTGCATAAGCTGCAGCGCCAATAATGCGGGTAGCATAATGCCATTAAATTCCCAGCCATATTTAATATTGGCACGCGACGCAATAAACGCAGTGATCACCAAAATAATATAGGCTTTTGGTGCCGCTATAATTGATGCGGCAACCGCTTCATACATAATTGCTAAATTGGCGATGCTAAAGTTAGTCATTGGCATGAGTGCAAAACGAACTAATAAGAAAGTAATTAGTAGCTGAACAATGGTAACTTTCATGCCGTACTTAAAGCCACCATTCCACATCACGTTGGCAGTGAGGGCGATAATAACTAACCCCAGGGAATAAAGCTGTGATGAATAATCAAAGGTTATATCCCAACCGCTGAGCACGTTAGCAATCAATGGCCAAAACAAAGTATCCATGACTACACGCACTAAAATACTGATCAAGATAATGGCAAAAAAGCGGTCACGACCAAACATCTCGGCGTAGCCAAATCTTTGCATTACGTACTTAGCGCTAAAGAGCATTAAGCCATACACTACTACCGCTTCAATTAAGATAACGGCGGCTGAGGTTGGGCTAACAATAAGTAGTGGCACTAAATAACCAGGCACAACAAGCCCAGTAAGCGGAAAACCAAATCGTAAATTTAACAAACAAACAACAGTAATGCCTATCCATACAGTGGTGATCACCGATTGACCTAAGCCACCACCTGCTGGAAACAATTGTAAAATAAAATCACCCACTAGTTGATGGCTCCATCAAGTTTTGAGCGTAAAATTGCTGTTGTTTGCATAATGAATCACACAGTTGTTTGCTGTTGGGCATTTGCTCAATAAAAAACGCAATATCAATAAACTCAAATAAAATACCTGAAACCTGAAATGGCTCGCCAGATGCATTTTGTAGATGACTTGCATCCATTGCTCGAACATTGAGTATATAGGTATTTTCATCAAGCTTAGCTTGAAGATAAATATCGCCTTTTTGTAAGGTGATAAAGCGTAATTTACCTTTCGCGGTTTCAGTATCTAAATCAGTAACTAAGCAGAGCAAATCCAATGCTGTCATATCAAAAATAGAGAATTGATGCTGCGCAGCTAGTTTTTCTAACGATTTGTTTATTTGCACCACTTGACCAAATAAATTAAATAATACAGTCGCAGAGCGAACATTATTAAACACATGCTCTAAGGTCGTTAGCTTTTGTTCCATTTCCGCTATCGACGTTTTCACTTGCTGGCTGAGCGGTTCTTGTAATTTCAAAGTGAGTAGTTGAGATAGGGCGCTATCATTAGCATTATTTTGTGATTCAATAATTCGATAATGGAACAGTAATTCACCCACTTGTCCGGCAAAGGCATTTACATTGCGCTCAAATGCTTGTTTGTTAAATTGTGCATCAGGCATTACTGTCATTGCCCAAAAACCACGCACATCACCGGCATAGATAAATGGCACGATATATTGCAGCTCACCGTCACTTAGCTCATTAAAAAATGGGCGCAAAATTGGCACAACACCAAATTCTTTTAAAGCATCTGAATATGGCGCGCGCTTATAATCGCGGCGCATTTCTTTAATATCACTAAGGTGGCAATTGACGGCTCTTATTTCGGTTAGTCGGTGATCGCCTTCTTTTCGCGCTAAAAATATCGATTTATTCAAAGCAAGTTGTTGAGTTACCAAGCGAATAATCGCATCCCAAGGCGAGCTTTGAGAAATAAATGACTTTGGTAAATAGCGCCCAGCCATTTTCTGTTGAATATTCCCAATTAGGCTAGTGAGCTCCCTGTCTTCGTTGAGTTTTCTAACCAATATTACCCACACTAGTGTAATAAAGGTAAAAATGGTCATCTGGCCAACGGGTAAAAATAAATGCTGAAACACTAAAATAAAATACCCTAAGCCAAACCAACATATACTTGTTAGCACTGCAATTACGATACTGTAACTAATTGATAATTTTTGAAAAGCGAACAGCAGTAGTAAAGAAATACTAAGCAGCAGTAGGGTGCTTTGCCATAGTGTCAGTAGCGATATGCTGCTTTGCTTATCAAGTGTATCGGCAATATAAGCAGTAAGTAATAAATAGTTTGATGTCTGGGTTAATTTAGGCGCATTAAGTTTTACCCCTAAACCAGCATTATGTTGACCGAGAATAATGATTTTGTTTTGTAACTGGCTGGCCATAATGTCCATTGTCATCAGCCGTTCAGCTGAAAACTTTGGCAGTGCAGAAGGGGCTAAAGCGAAGTTAAGCAATACACTTTTGCTACTATCAAGGTCGTTAAACAGTGTCGGCCAAATTGCCAGACATGAGCTGTCAGCCATAGCGGCTAATTCAACATTGTAGCCAGACCAATCGTTTATATGTGGTAGGCAGTAGTCATTTTTAGGGTGTGGGTAAAAAACAGTGTTTTGTGCCATGTCCGTCAAGGTTTTATTTACTGTTAGTTGTTCATTAGCAAAAACCAATACTGCTTTTGGTTGATAGCTTAATAGTTGTTGTACTAGTTCATTATGTTCGCGACTTAAATGCTCACTTTCAATGATCACAACATTGCTTTGCTGGCTTTGTGTAAGATTTGCTAAACGGCTATAGAAAAAGGCATTTGATGAATTAAACAGTGATAATGAATTTGAGATCACCACAATGATAAACAGGCAAATAGTAAGCCAAAAAGAACGCTGGCGTTTAAGTAAAAAAAACTGTTGTTTAAAAGCCACGATTAGATCCAAAATAGAATAGAGATTAATTAAAGGTGCTATACGTTAGTTTAAACGTAACAGAAGACGTTGCATTTAAACGTAAAAAGTCAAATCCATGGATTTTATCCGTGCGCCACATCGTATCAGTGAAGTTTACTTTTTGTTGCCATGAAATCATTGCCATATCATCCAACGCCAAGCTTGCTTCGCCACTATTTGGCGCAAAGTGACGCAAGGTAACTTTAATACCGCGCGGTGGTAACTGTTCTGGGCCAAGTGTTAAGTCGTCAGAAGGCAGTGAAAAGTCATAGTTTAAGGCTTGCCAGTCATGGTTACCAGCCGGTTCAATATCGACCAATTGAGTAGAAAATTCAAGGCCATCCTCAGCGGTGGTATAAACTATTTTTGCGTCTAGTTTTCCGGCGTTTTCAGCTTTACTGTAACCAAACAAACTAAACTCCTTGAAGACATCAATTGAGCCATCATCATTAGGTAATTCCATTGCACGAATGGTTTGTCTAAATGGGAGCAGCGATGGCGTGTTATCAAACTGGGTGCGAGCAGAGCATAAGCCTTGCGCGCCTGAACGAGCACCACTTAAGCAAGGCGTTACGCTGTCGCCGGTGTGATCCCAACGAGCAACTTCTAGTTGTTCATCATCGTTATCCCAATCTTCAAAGTCACCGAAAATCATTAAATCGCGCCCTAAAGTGACATCACTTGGCGATCCGTCAATGATTTCAAGTTTAGATAAAAATGCTTTTGTTGATGGAGCAAAGTTGCGTAAGTCTAGAATGCTTTGATTTGGGGTAACTGTAACTGTTTCCGTGTGCTGAGAAACAGTCGCTTGATCTGCGGTGAAAAATACATCGGCATAACCATCTCGTGGGATCAAGGTAATGTTATTATCAGAAAACTCAGCCAGACGTCGTAATAAATAATCACTCAAAAAACCATTGGTAAATTTAGGCTGATACCCTTCAACATAAATAGGGTAAGCAAAAGCGCGCTTCGTCATAGGAGATGCATCTTTGTCTACATTTACTAACACCGCAACACCAAGCAGCGTTTCTAAGCGGTCTTGGTCAAACACAAAATTGCCTAAGCCTAAAATGGCAGGTACGCCATTAAAAACTGCAAAGCCTTGGGCAATATGCGGATGATGAGCAACTAATAAATTGGTTTGTTGTTTGGATAAAGAATTAAACCTGCCTTTAATGTAACCGCTGGGTTGATAAGTGTATTCATCACCACCATGCATTTGGGCAATTACATAATCACTATTTTGCACTGCATCATTAAGATAGTTGGAGACTAATTCTGTTTCTGTTAAATCTGCGGCACCGCCTTTTGTGGCATCGGTAACATAGGTAATTGCATGTTCTTTACCTGTAATGGAGGTCGCTGAAAAAAGTCCTAACGTGAGTGTTCCCACATCCATGAACTTTGCTTGGTAAGCACTGGCTATGTTTTTCCCTGCGCCACTGTGAGCAAGGCCAGCGCTATCTACTTCAAGCAAAGTATCATTGAGGCCATCTTCTAAAAAGTCATACACATGATTATTTCCTAGTGCGACGTAATCAATACCAATGGCTTTGATCCCATCTAGCGTCTCAGGTAATGAAAAAAAGCTAAACTCTTTTGTTGGATGTGCTGCTTCAGGACTACTTGTTATCGGTGTCTCTAAGTTTACTGATGAAAAATCAGCAGCTTGAAAAAATGGTGCGACAAAATGTGTTAATGCTTGAGCATTTTCACTGGCTGTTGCTGGACGAATAAGTGCCCCTGCGACATCAGGGATCGCAGCCGTCATAGTTGCCAAAGAGGGATCTAAAAAGCGTCGTGCAAACATAGTATCGCCAGCAAATAGCAGGCTAACCGAGTTACTACTCTTAGCTGTTAGGGTCAGCTGTTGCTGAGCGTTATCAGCAGTAATTTTGACTGTAGCGACAGCAGGGAAGTAACTTTCATCAGCGATCATTAACCGATGGTTACCTGTTGTAATACCTGAGTAATTAATTTGCCCACTGGCATTTGTTTGATACTGCTGTCCTGCAAACTCAACCATGATGCCAGCCACACTATTAGCTTGCTGATCGGTTATTGTGATTACACCATTAAACGTTTTTTTTAAATAATCATCGCGCAGTTGTGCATCGCTCTTTTGGGCTTGTGTTTCGCCTGTATCATAGGGGTCTTCAACCTTACAGCCAGCGATAATTAGGGCTAAGCAGAGAATAGAAAAGAGTTTATATTTTTTAATTTTCAAACAAGCCTCGTTATCACTTTAGTTACATTTTTTAATATGTTTTCATTATACGGATTTTTTGTGGAAATGATATTAGCCAAGTATTTGAATTTTTCTAATATCATTCATACTAAATTATAGTCAGTTGCCATAAAAAGTCTTTGCAATAATGGTTAGTATCATTTGTCCAAAAATCTTTACAATAGACTACCCAGCGATGGGTAGTTAGCGTATTATTTGCGACATAGTAGGTTTTCTCTTTTTGAGGGTGAAATGCGTTTAGATATCCATTGTGCAGACCGCATCGGTATTGCTCAAGAAATACTCAATATTTTAGTCAACTATCGCGTTGATTTAAAAGGTATTGAAGTTGATTCAATTAACTGTCGTATGTATGTGAGTTTTCCACCGATTGAATTTGAGCAGTTTCAAAAAATCATGCCCTCAATTCGATTAATTGATGGTGTGCAGGATGTACGTACCACCGCTTTTTTACCTTCTGAGCGTGAGCATAATGAGCTCAACACATTGTTGCGTGCGCTACCAGATGGTGTGATCTCAATTGATGCCAAAGGTTGGGTAAGGCTTTGCAACGATGCTGCATGTAAAGACTTACAGTTAACTGAAAAAGAAGTTATTGGTTCAAATATTAATAATCTATTGAAAGGCTTTAACTTTACCCGTTGGTTAGAAGGCAAAGAAGTACTGGGACAAACAACCCGGGTTGAGGTGGCTGGTGAAGATTTTATCGCGGATATCTTGCCAATCGCAGTACCACAAGGCAACGAAGGTGATGTATTAGCCGGTGCGGTGATCAACATCAAATCACAAAGCCGTTTAGGTCAGCAGGTAAGTGCGTTTCGTCGTTATGGTCAAGAAAGCTTTGCAACTATTCACAACTTTAGCACTGCGATGCGTCGTGTGGTTCGTGAAGCGCGTAAAATGGCGCAACTTGAAGCTCCGATACTTATCACTGGTGAAACCGGTACCGGCAAAGAGTTACTGGCACGCGCTTGTCACTATGCATCTAATCGTTCTGTGAAACCTTTTATCGCTTTATCGTGCGCTTCACTGCCTGATGATGTTGCTGAGTCTGAATTATTTGGTTATGCCGGTTATGAAGAAAATGCAGCGCCAAAACGCGGCGTATTAGAGCAAGCGGATGGTGGCACGGTATTTTTAGATGAAGTGGGTGAAATGTCTACCCAACTTCAAACTAAGTTACTGCGCTTTTTACAAGATGGGACATTTCGCAAAGTTGGCGATGAGAACGAAGTAAAAGTAAATGTACGCATTATCGCCGCCACGCAAAAAGATTTACCCGCGATGGTACAAGAGGGTACGTTTAGAGAAGATTTATATTATCGGATCAATGTACTGACTTTAGAAATTGCTCCATTACGTGATCGTAAAGCTGATGTAGGGCCACTTGCAGAACATTTTATTCAAAAATATGCGCAGCAAAATGGTCATGCAATTCCGGAACTATCTGCAGAATGTTTGTCGTTTTTACAAGATTATCCTTGGCCGGGCAATGTCCGCCAATTAGAAAATGCGATATACCGTGCGGTCTCGTTATTAGATGATAACGAGCTGCGTGTTGAGCATTTACAATTACCTACATTTACCCATGATTTAGGGTACTTGGAGTCTGATTTTGAGGGCTCGCTCGATCAAGCTGTAAAGCGTTTTGAGGCTACATTATTACGTAAGTTGTACCCTGCTTACCCAAGTTCGAGACAGTTGGCTAAGCGTTTAGGGTTAAGTCATACCGCAGTTGCAAATAAGCTACGTGATTACGGCATTAATCGTAAAACGGTAAAAGTGTAAACTGACTCAAATCAACAGTGTTGGGTACTATTGCTTAGTACCCATATCTTTGGTTACACCGTCAATAGCGACAGTATCGATACCCTCAGCGGTGAACTTAATTAAGATACTGATGTTATTACGGGCAAAAAAGTAATCTTTGTTATCTAAACTGATAACATAATCCCCTTTTACCGCGCCTTTATATTGACGTTTTTCAAGTTTGATTGTGTGTTCGCCAATTTCCCAGCTGAATCCTTCAATAAAGCCATTATTAAATTCTTGCACCCACACTTGTTGCTCGTCTTTTGCTAAAGTAATAGCAATGGAATAGGATTCAGGTAATTGCATATCATAGCTTTTTTTACCTATAGTAAACTTGCTATTTTGTTGCTGCCAAGCAAACCCAAATTGAAACGGCTTTTCAACCCCAGTTGGATAACGTACGTTTCCTTCGCCTGGATAGTTAAAGTCGGCCATCGCGCTGGTACTCATCAATGCTAATACCACACTTAAATAAGAAACTGATTTTTTCATCATTTTTCTACTATTATTTATAATCAGAGAATTTCAGAGAATTTCAGAGTAGAGCAGAATATTCTCCAATGCAATACGCTATGCTACACTCACAAAATTGTTAACTGGTAAGACCTTTATTGTGAACTTATATTTTCGTCTTTTATTATTATTTTTTAAAATCAAACGTAACCGTGATTATCAATCATTGTTAGACACTGTGGATATAGATTACAAAGCGCTGCCAAGTGATTGTGATATTAATTTACATCTTACTAACTCTCGTTATTTAGCAATGATGGATTTAGCTCGCACTTGGATGACTGAGCGAGTTGGCTTGCTTGAAACGATTATGAAAAAACGTTGGTTTCCTATCGTTAACGCCACGGCCATTACTTATATTCGTGATATTAAGCCAATGCAACGCTATACCATTAGCACGCGCTTAGTGGGTTGGGATCATAAGTATTTTTATATTGAGCAAAAATTTCATTCCGAGCGTGGCTTGCATGCGATCGCCTATGTAAGAGGTGTGTTTAAGCGCAAGCGAGGTGTCGTCAGCGTAGAAGAAATGCTAGAGGCGGTAAACTTCGACGGTGTTGTGCCTATATTACCAGCGGAAATTATACACTGGAAAGAAATGTTAGAGCAGAAAAAAATAACAAATCTTCCCAGCTGATTTTACACACACAGATAAAAAGGCCATCAGGCCTTTTTAGAGCATGCTTAAAAAGCGTATTTAACCCCTAACATGGCAACTACAGGGTCAATTTTTACTGTTGAAGTGAGGGCTTGCTTGCCACCGGCATACACAGTTGCATCGGTTTCAATATCCATGATTGATACCATTGCGTGTACGCCCCAGTTTTGATCTAGCATGTAATTGAAGCCTGCTTGGGCTACAAAACCAAATGAATTATCAAGCTTGACTTCAACGTTATCGGTACCCAGTACTGTTTTTAGTGCGGCTGAAGGTTGCTCATCAAAAAACACTGTGTAGTTAATACCCACACCAACGAACGGACGAAATGCTGAAGTGCTTTCTAAAAAGTGATACTGAGCGATTAGTGACGGCGGTAATTGCTTAATATCTGCTATTTTATTGCCAGCTAAACCACCTGCGCCATTAACTTCATGAGAAAAGGGTGTTGCAGCAACCAATTCTAGAACCCACTGATCGTTAAATGCATAGTCAACTGTAATACCTAGTTGTGTATCCGAGCTACCTTTTAAGCCTAAACTTGGATCTTCATTGATCGCTGAGCTGCTATTGTCAGGGTTAACATTAATAGCACCGACATTAACGCTTAAGTTTGCACTGGCGAAAGGAGACGCGATTAAAAGTGAGGTGAGTAACGCTGCGCTAAGTTGTTTTTTCATGCTGTTCTCCGAGAACTACTTTTTTGAATTGACGCTATTATCAGCCAAAAAAAAAATATAAAACTGTTCTAGATCAAGCTTTATAACAGGGTATAAAACGGCGCAGCGTTTGTTTGATTTAGATTAAGGTTTACTTAATTGACGTTTAAAATCGATTGACAGTGCACTCTTTTTTATTGCTATTCATCAATAGGTCAGGAAAATAAGTTATAATTGCTGCTTAAAGCAAGGGTATACAATGAACGAAACCAACCATCTTTTTCTGTCTGGCTCTATTAGCAAAGCACTGTTAAAACTTGCAGTTCCTATTATTCTTATCAACATTTTACAATCTGCCTATCAATTAACCGATGCGTTTTGGGTTGGTCGCTTAGGGGCGGCACAAGTTGCAGCGGTGTCAGTAAGTATGCCGGTGACTTTTTTAGTGATTGCGATTGGCTCTGGACTTGCGATGGCGGGGGCAATTTTGTCAGCGCAATATATGGGGGCTGGCCAACAAGATAAAGTAAACCATGTGGCCGCGCAAACAGTGTTAATGGTGACTGTGACAGCCATTTTTTTAGGAGTTATCGGTTATTTGCTATCGCCTTACTTTTTACATTTACTGGGTGTTGAAGATGCCGTTTATAACGATGCTTTAAAATTTATGCATGTGTCATTTGTGGGGGTGGTATTTGTATTTATTTATGCCATGTTTCAAGCCTTAATGCGGGGTATTGGCCAAACCAAGGTGCCATTGATCATTGTTTCCGTAACCGTGTTGCTAAACTTTGTACTCGATCCATTATTTATTTTTGGTTATGGCAGCTTTACAGGTCTTGGGGTGATGGGGGCAGCGCTGGCTACATTGGTGACACAAAGTTTGGCAGCCATTGCTGGCATTGTTATTTTTATGCGTGGTCGCCATGGTATTAAGCTAAAATTATCAAGTTTCATTCCTGATTACAGTTATATCAAACAAGCGTTTTATTTAGGTGCACCAGGCTCTGTGGAGTTGTCAGCGCGTGCATTTGGTTTGATTATCATGTCTTTTTTAGTGGCTAGTTTTGGCACTCAAACCATTGCTTCTTATGGTGTTGGTTCAAATATATTACAGATGGTGATGATCCCGGCTATGGGACTCTCGATGGCTGTGTCGACCTTGGTCGGACAAAACATGGGCGCAGGTAACCCGCAACGAGCAGAGCAAATTACTAAGTTGGCGGTACTTTGGGGATTATGTGGTTTGTCTTTTATTGGGGCGATTGCATTTATATTTGCACCTTACTTAGTGGCATTTTTTATCCCCGATGATCAAGGTGTGATAGCCAAAGGCGCACAGTTTATTCGTGTTATGTGCTTAACTTGGGGCGGAATAGGCGTGCAATTATGTGTGGTGGCTGCATTTAGAGCATCAGGGAACATGCTTAATGCGATGTTGTTGGCGCTGTTTTCTCAATGCGTAGTACAGTTTCCGGTGGCGTATATTTTGTCAAAACACACACATCTGGGCGATCACGGCATTTGGTACTCGTTTGCTGTCACCAATGTGATCGTCGCATCGCTATCGTATTTGTGGTTTTGTCGTGGTCGTTGGCAACAAACAAAATTGACCAAAGATGATAAAGATATCGCTAAAGTTAGCCAAGAAGCATTCATCGAAGAAGGTGCACACTAATACCAATCGACTTAAATATTTAACCATTCTAGCGCGCTAAATAAAGCGCTAACTGCGTTAGTAATTTTTCATTTAAGACTGCATGGATGCAAGAGGTAGAGCAATGCAGGAGCAATTGCCGAGAACAACTACATGTCAAAATCTCTGCCTTGTTATCACTGTATTTTTCTGTCGCTATAAATGGTCAGTAACTTAAAACGATTAGTATAATCCGTGTTTCATAAAGCGGTCATAAATTCAGGTTGTAATGAATACACTCTCTCTTAATAAGGGTGTTAATTATGACTTTAGCTATCCAATCTCACACCACGAATGATGCAATCCACACTGATACTGTGGTCAGTTACCTTCAAAAGCTGATCCAATTTAAATCTGTTACACCACAGCAAGCCGGGGCAATAGACTGGTTAGCAAAGCAGTTAACAGACTTTGGCTTTAACTGTGAACAGTTTACCTTTAATAATGTTACTAACTTAATAGCTAAAGTAAGCTTTGGTGATGGGCCACGCTATGCTTTTTCGGGGCATATTGATGTGGTCCCCGCATCTGGAGGGGCGTGGCGAGCAGAACCATTTTCAGGTGATATTATTGATGGCGCGATTTATGGCCGAGGCGCTGCTGATATGAAAGGGGGCGTTGCCGCCATGTTATGTGCCAGTCGTGCATTACTAGCTAACGTAGCTGCAAAAAAAGGTACTTTTTACTGGTTGATCACCTCTGATGAAGAAGGGGAGGCGGAATATGGTTCACTACTGATTGCCGAGCGTTTAGCGCAACAGGGCATCCAACTTGACGGCTGCATTGTCGGCGAGCCAACCAGTCATTTGCATGTTGGTGATACAATCAAAAATGGCCGTCGAGGTGCACTCTCTGCGCGGTTAGTGATCAACGGCAAAGCAGGGCATGTTGCTTATCCAGAAAACACCATCAATGCAGCTCATCTTAGTGCAGAAGTAATCAAGCGCTTGACTAGCATAACTTGGCAGCGTGACGAGCCAAGTTCACATACGAGCTTGCAAATAACCGGGATTAATATTGCAAATGTGGTCGATAATATGGTGCCAGCACGATGTGAAATGACATTTAATATTCGTTATAGCCATGGTTATAAAAGCAGTGATATAAAAAATGAGATTCAATTCGCGTTAGACGATTTACAAGCTTTGCTGAGTGTGGAATGGGAGCGTCCGTGTGAGCCTTTTTATACGAGTCATCAAACGCGTCGCTGTTTATTGACTCAAGTTGAACAAGCTATTTTTAATGTGACAGGCAGTTATCCTTTATTAAGTACCAGTGGCGGAACTTCTGATGGGCGGTTTTTTGCCAATGACTACACCCAAGTGATTGAATGCGGGGTACGAAATAATACCATCCACCAAGTTAACGAGCATGTGCCTATTAATGACTTACTAAAAATTGAGAAAATATATACACAGCTTTTAGAGCAGGTATTTAGCCGTATCAGCTGACTATAACGCAAGGCCATCATTAAACTGTTCATTATAAACAGACAATTTCTGACAATGTCCGACAAGCGCTGAGAGATGTCTCGTAAAGGATATGCTAACATTTTTTCAGTAAATTTCGCTATTCGAAATAAAATACTTAGTAATTGATTAATAAAAAATTATTAAAGTAATAACAGCGTTTAGTGCGGTTTTTAGCGTTGATAAAATTAAACATTATGGAGATTGTTATGAGCACCAGTAATAAAGGATTTAGTATTGCACTGTTGTTTGGTGTGGCAGCTGCTTTAAGTGGATGTGGTGAAAGCACGGATGAATTAGATGATAAATTAACCCATCAAGCAAATATGTCTTTCATAAATTCATTGGATTATATGGCTGACTTTCATGTCAAAAAAAGGAGTATTAGCACCGGCTACAGTGGTTTATTCGATAGTGATAACATCGCTGCGGGCGATGTAGAGGCCAATGCTGTGGGTAGTCGCTATAACTACAGTTATAAAGTAATCAATAACATGATTAACTTGGGAGTTAAAGATAGTATCAATGCGAATAAAGAGGAACGCATAAATACAACTTTGAGTAATAACGACGATTTATGGGTAATTGCTTGGCAATCTTCAGGTAAGCGGGCTTTGTCTGTCATTGATAAAAAACAAAACAATACTGCAGATGTATTTAATGTGCGTTTATTTGCCAACGGCGAGTATGATGTGTCAATTGATGATAAAAAAGTATTAACTACAAAAAAGGGCAGTGTCACAGCGTTCTTAGCGGTGAGTAATTGTGCTAATGGCCTAAAAGTTGCCAATCAGGCTATCGATTTATGTGCGGGTAATTTTGGCGCTTCATATTTATTAGTTGTCGATAGTAATGGTAAACGAGTAATGGCTGAAGAATAACTTTAGATTAAAACTCCTCTGGTTAGTGTGAAATAGTTGCTGAGATAGATGTATTATCCACAGTTCAAGTCTCTCAAAGGCGCTACTCCCATGTTGGAGATATAGCGCCATATCCACCTAGAACTACCACGCACTAACTACAAATAAGTAGCCTTTGGAACGGATAGTCTTAATTTTTATTGGGTTACGCGCATTATCACCGAGCTTCTTGCGTAACTGGCTAATATGATTATCAACACCACGTTCAATTCCATCATAGTGATAACCTTTTATTTTTTCAACAATGTCACTACGTGACAGAATAACTCCTGCATTTTTAGCAAGCAGTAGCAGTAGGTCATATTCGCCGTCTGTGAGCTGGATATGTTGCGTTGCTAAAGAGACAGTTCGGTTGTGCGTATTAATGATTAATTGCCCAAACGTTATAGACTCTTTCGTTTGTGGCTTTATGGCGAGTGGATCTGTGGGATGTCCACGTCTTAAAAAAGCTTTAATTTTTGCCAGTAGTAAGCGAGGTTTCACCGGCTTTAATAAATAATCGTCGGCACCAATTTCAAGCCCTACAACCTGATCAATTTCTTCTTCTCGTGCAGTAAACATCAAAATATAGCCGCTGTATGACTGCCTTACTTCGCGGCATACCGTTAAGCCATCCTTGTTCGGTAACATAACGTCAAGCAGCACCAGAGCTGGCTGCCACTGAAGAATACGGGAGACCGCATGCTCGCCATTTGATTCTATTTCAACCTGATAGCCTTCAATCGTTAAATACTCTTGAATTGACTCAGCAAGTGGTAAATCATCTTCTACCACTAAAATCTTTGTTTTCATTTCTTGTTCTCTATGTGGATTATCGATGTGTGCGTTTGGCTGGCCAATTTAGTATGAAACATGCACCACCTAAGCTGGATGGCTCAACACTCGCGGTTCCTTCATGCCAGCCTAAAATTTGTTTAACGATTGCAAGGCCTAGTCCGGTTCCACCGACTTGCAAATTACGACTTTGATCTTCTCGATAGAATGGTTCAAATACCTTCTCAGCACAGGGTAAAGGAATACCATCACCGTTATCAGCAACACAAATCAGCCAGCCTTTTGCGGTTTGTTCATAGCTTACTTGAATATGGTTTCTTCCATACGCTATGGCATTGCGCATTAAATTACTTAATGCACGGCTCATATAAAACTTATCAATCATTGCATGGCAAGCGCCTTGTTCAAGTAAAACAATCTCAGTATCAGGGTTGGCTTCTTGCCAACAGATTAACTCTTGTTTTATCCAATGATTAAGTTCAACGGTTGCAAATGTAAGAGTGGGTATTTCGCGCTCAAATCGAGCATGTGTAAGCATTTCTGACACTAATGAATTTAGTTCATTCAAAGATAATTCAATCCGCTCTAGTTGCCCTAGTTGATAGTCATTGGTTGTACTATTTCTAAGTAATTCAACATTGAATTCAATGCGTGCGATGGGAGTTCGCAATTCATGTGATACAGCATTGATCAGAGTTTTATGAGAAGAGATAAGGCGTTGTATTTTTTCGGCCATGGTATTAAACGTTTTGGACAAGTGGTTTAGATGGCTAAAACGAATTAGCTTAGCGCGAGCATCAAATTTACCTTGTCCAAGTAATATCGCCACTTTATTGAGCGATAACATAGAGCGCCAGCCAGGAATTAACCATATTATAATTGGTATAAGCAGAAAAAAGCCGAATATAAAATAAAAGATACTTAACATGTACACCACTTTGCCCTTTAGTTGAGGGCTAAAAGGGCCAAGTACAATTACTTTATCGCTATTTTTGATGCGCTGTACGGCAATGTCGGCGGGATAGCCAATAAAATCAGAATCCGCAGTTGATATGGTCACAATAGCTCCTGTTTTTAATTGGGCTATTTGTTGCTCTGTGTAAGTTAACTCACTCAATGTCATCAGTGCAACGGGATATGTAAAATCATCACTGAGCGAATCAATTATCGACGGCCAGCTCTGCTGTGGGTGTTGCATCAGCATATTATTCAGTAGGTAAAAAGAGCCCATCATCCAACGTTGCGCTTCGTTGATCAGATGCTTAGGAACCGTATTGGGTTTTACAATTACTAATAGCTGTTCGTCATCTATTTTTCGATATGCTAAATCTGTTTGCGGATCACCCCAAATTTTATCCTCTGCGAGCCAAGATTGTTGCTCACTTGAAAAATCACTTTGTTGATAGTCTTGTAAAGTAAGTTCAAAGCCAAAATTAGCTTGTATGTTTTGTAAGTAGGCCATTCTCTGGTGTTTAGGTATGGATTGTAATTGTTGTGCAAGAAGATCCGTAGAGCCTGATGTTAAAAACTCTAAAGCCCATTTTTCAGTAGGGTACCTGACGTTACTTTCAAAATGAGGTATCACCAATAATTGAATGCTAACTACCGAAAAAATAATGATAAAAGCTAAAAATAGCAGGGACCTTTTCATAGCTGTTCTGTCAACAATTTGTGTACAACCACTTTATCATATCTGCACATAAAAACTACTTTTGATAGCATACTGCGAGCGCAAATTCACGTTACGGATCAAAAGTAGGTTTAGTAAATAAGCTAGATGGCTGGTCGCTGTTATTTTATACACCTTTGCGTTCTTAGTTCTTTCCTAAATATCTTTTTGCTTTGCCTGCTTTTACTTTTTCAAGATCAACAAGCACTAAGCCATCAATACAATTATTGAAATCAGGATCAACACTAAAACTTAAAAACTGTACGCCGCCAGGCTCACATAGTTCGGTGTATTGTTTAAATAAAGTGGGTACTTGGGCACCCATGTTTGCGAGCACATGTTTGAGCTCAACAAAGTCTTCTTTGACATCATCACCGCTAAATAGATTTGCGCACTGTATGAGTTGCTGCTCTGTGAGTTTGAACTCATTATTAGGTGTAGCTATAACCTGCTTAGCGCCGTAATAATGCTGATAATAATGAACTAACATGGCTTTGGCTGGTTCTGGCAACGCGTTAGAGACACTGACTGCGCCATAGAGGTAGCGATACTGAGGATAATTTTTCACAAACGCGCCAATCCCATACCATAAATAATCAAGACTTTTACGACCCCAGTATTTAGGTTGTACAAAGCTGCGACCCAGTTCAATACCTGCAGCAAAGTAAGGAGTCATTGCATCACTGTAAGAAAATAAGCTATCAGTATATAAACCTTTGCGGCCGTGTTTATCAATAATAGCTTGAGCACAAGCAAGTCGGTATGCGCCAACCAATTCAAGTTGTGAGCCGTCCCATAAAACCAAGTGCTGATAATCCATATCGTACTTATCAATATCACGACGCTTACCACTGCCTTCACCAACAGTGCGAAACGAAATCTCTCGTAACCGGCCAAGCTCTCTGAAAATCGCTGAGCTGCCTTGATATTGATAAAGGTATATCTGCATGCCGTCTTGAGTTGTGCCTAATAGCTCACATTGTTCGATGGCTTTTTTTAGTTCCTTGCGGCATTCTGAGGAAGCGATGGGTGCTTGTGTTTTAAGCGGTAAGGTTTTCTTTGAGGTAAGTGCATAAAGCTGCTTACGGATCAGATTGACTACTTCTTTGTCTTTGAGGTTTTCAATTAAATAAGACTCTGGGGGTATCGATGCGCCTATTTCAAACTCTAATGATTTTTGTCGTTGTTTAAACATTTCTTTAACCAGTAATAAACTCGCTAAAGGCTTGTAAATCATCGATGTGCCATAAAAAAGTGGGCTATTTTTGGCTTTAATAAAAATCGGTAAAATCGGCGCATTGGCTTTTTTTGCGATCCGTAAAAAACCACTATTCCACTTGCAATCTTTAATTCCGGTAGGGCTTAAACGCGACACTTCACCTGCTGGGAAAATGAGAATGGCCCCAGCTTCTTTAAGGTGCTGGTGGATATTATTGAGTTCTTGCTTTTTACTGTCACCCGATAAATTATCGACCGGCAGTAATAATGAGTGCATTGGCGTAACTGACATTAACATGCGATTGGCAACGACCTTTAAATCCTTACGAACACTTGATAATACTTTAATTAATGCCAGTGCATCTAAAGAGCCAATAGGGTGGTTAGCAACAATAACTAACTTACCTTCGCTAGGAATATTCTCAATCTGCTTTGGCTTGTAGCGAGTATCAAAATCTAATTCATCCAATACTTGCTCAACAAACTCAATGCCTTGTAAGTGCGGGTAGGCATCACCAAATGCAACAAATTCTTGTTCGTGAAGTAAATAGCCTAACCCTTTTTTAACTAAACTTTTTACTTTAGGTGAGTTTTCTAATTGTGGTAGATTTGCTGCGATTACTTTATCAACACTGATCATAATTACCTCGTTTGCATATGGTGATCAATATATCGCCAGAGTAAAAGCTTGCTATGACAATTAGGTTGCAGTTGTGTGACTTTTTAAAGAGCCGAGCAGTAATTCGATTAGATTAAATGTTTTAACAAAGGTTATACTCTTTGCAAATCAACAACTCTATAGGCATAACATGAGCGTACTCGTTGCGATTAGTGGACGTGATTGCAGTAAAATTATTACTGCGTTAGCGACTAAATTACCAGGTGTAAAAATTTCACAGTGGCCAGACTGTGATAACTTAGAGGATGTTGAATTTGTGCTTGCTTGGCTGGCACCTGCAGATATGTGGGCACAACTACCGAATTTAAAAGTAGTTTCTTCATTTGGCGCAGGGGTCGATAGCATTGATTTAAACTTACTCCCTGACAATGTCATTGTGACACGCATCGTTGATGAAAATTTAGCTCATGATATGGCAGAGTATGTGCTTACCCATATTTTAGCGCATAAGTTAAGGCTTAAAGACTATGTGATTAAGCAACAACAACGACAATGGCTGCCAAAACGCGCTTATAGTCATAATCATGTTGTGATTTTAGGTTTTGGTGAGTTAGGACAAAGCTGCGCTAAACGTTTACTGGCTAATAATTTTACCGTAAGTGTATTTTCACAAAGCCCTAAAAATATACCCGAAGTAAATTGCATTCATCAAGTAAGTGAGTTACCGAGTTTGTTAGCACAGGCTGATTATCTCGTGTGTTTATTACCACTAACCACGCAAACGATGGGTTTTATTAATCGCAACTTATTAATGCAGCTACCAAGTCATGCCGTGCTCATCAATGTAGCGCGAGGCCAGCACGTCGTTGCAGACGATTTACTTTGGGCATTAGATAATCAAATTATAAGAGGAGCAACATTGGATGTTTTTGCACAAGAGCCATTAGCTGCAGAGCATCCTTTTTGGCATCATTCAGCGGTTACAATGACTCCCCATTGCGCGGCATTGTCTGATCTGGAAACTGTAACGCAGCAGATTGCTAATAATGTACAACGTATGAAAACAGGCCTTAAATTAAATAATCAGGTTGATAGAACAAAAGGTTATTAAAAGTTCAGCGACAATAGCGTAGTACATCTTGTTAACATCTGTAATTTTAGTTAGTCTAGTTAACTCAAAAAACACTAACAATAATAATAAGGTGTACAATGAAACAGCATCAAACAGGCGTTAAATTTAGTATTATCGTTATTTCAGTGGTCTTAATGGGTGTGTCTGCATGGTTTAATCAAGCTAATGCAAGTGAACAAGCCCCCGTTTTACAAAGCCAAACAGAATAAATAGAACCAACAATTGATAACGAAGCCGGGTTAGCGTTTACTATGACGCTCCCGGTTCTCACTCTTCTTCTCATCACTTTTTTTAATTAACACATAGCTTGCACCACTGCCACCATGATGCCTAAGTGCACTATGAAAGGCTAATACGCAGTCAATTTCTTGTAGCCATTTATTGGTATAACTTTTTAACACCCCAGGGGTCTTTTTGTTTTTGATACCAGTGCCGTGGCGGATCACTACCACACGAATATTACTTTTTTGGCAATCAGTTATAAATTCAAATAAGGCTTGGCGTGCGTTTTTTAGTGTTTGGCCATGTAAGTCAAGTGTCGCATCAAGCTGATACTTAGCTAATCGAAGATTTTTAAATACAGCATCTTGCACTCCCGCATTTTTATAACTCAATAGTGCATTAGGCTCTAATAGCTCGACTAATTCACTACGTAGATAATTTTCATCGATGTTTAAATTTAATTCTGCGGCTTTGCGTTTTTGTTGCTGGGCTAAAGAGGGGCCAGTTAAGTGTTGTGATGGTTCGATCGTATCGTGATCTAGGCGAGCAACGTCTTCCATAGACGTTAAAAATAAATCAGAGTCAGTTAAAGGCATAGTGATACCCAAAGTAGCATAATACGCCGATGATTTTAACTTAGTTCATTTTGCTGCCCAAGTTCTATTCGCGCAAAAAAATACCCTACCGAGCAAAGCCCGGTAGGGTACATAAAATTATCTAGGGAGAGATATTAATTTTGCGGCACATTTAATTGCCCAAAGGTATAAACCTTGAACAAGTAAAACGTGTTTATCAACACTAAACTCATGTTTGAAATAACACTCGACGACATTAAATCCAAGCTAAATGACAAAAACAGTAAAGCACAGGCGCTGATCGCCGCTACACGCAGTATTGTTAATTGATTGATAAAAAACGCCCCTAATCCTAGGGCTAACAGGATAATATTTAAAAGCCAATCTAGCTCGTTTAGCATGGTTGTATCGTTGTTCAAGTGTTGAAAAAAGGAGCGCCATTATGTTGATATTTTGCGCACCTTTCAACCAAGTAATTTTATATTTTCAGATTAGTTTTTTTAATCCAAAATTAATTTTTGTAATGCAGAAAAAAAGCCGGCTTGTTCGGTTACTCGATATTTTTGACAAGTATCTGGTTGCTTATTGTTTTGACATAAATAAAGGCTATTACGCGCTAAATCGGCATTTGGCTGCAAATTTGAGTCAAATAACATGGCGCCATAACCAAACAGTCCCGGCCAATATACACTTTGCGTTACTAATCCTAATTTTTCATAGGTTAATAACTGTGGTTTGGGGATAACTAAAATAGCAAACACAATAACACCCGCTACAATAATGCCTGTGCGGCTTTTTTTTGTTTCAGCTAATTCACTACTAGCAGTTTGTGTTTGTGCTTGCGTGACGTTTGCCTGAGCAGGCGCTTTTCGCTTGTTAGTTGGTGCCGTTGGTTTTTTTCGTTGAGGCGTTTTTCCTAGCAAGGATTGTTTTTTTATATTATTTGACATAAAGCAAATCTGGCCTTTTAAGCAGAGCTCTCTATAATGAGATTATTAAATTAGAAAAGTTATTAAGCATAATAACTTAAACCTAGTTCATAACCTACGGGGATCAACAATGAATACGCAGCTTTCAATTTTAATAGTGGATGATGTGGGAACAGTGCGCAGCTTTCTCCATCAAACATTAATGCACTTAGGTATTGAAAATGTTAGAGAAGCGTCGACAGCTGCGCAATGTATAAGTGCTTGCCAAGCGGCCGATTATAATATTATTTTTTTAGATATTGAGTTGCCAGACGGTGATGGTAAAGAGATTATCGCGCAGATCAATGAAATAAACCCACAAACTAATGTCGTTATGGTATCGGCTCACTCAACGGTTGAGAATGTTAAAGATGCAATCGATAAAGGGGCTAAAGGATTTGTGGTAAAACCATTTACACCGAAGAAAATAGCGGCAATGTTGAAAAAGTTTTATCCAGAATTAGACGTTGTTTAACGCAACAACAGTGTTTAAATAATTTTAAGCGTTAAATGATAGATATAAAAAAACCGGTCAAGACCGGTTTTTTATATTCTAGCAAAAACAAATTATAGCGCTTTGATCTTAGCTGCTATGCGGCTCTTATGACGAGCTGCTTTGTTTTTGTGAATTAGACCTTTAGTTGCATAACGGTCTAAAATAGGTGTAGCAACTGCGAAAGCTTGCTGTGCAGCTTCCTTGTCGCCCGCTTCAATAGCAACAACTACTTTTTTGAAGTATGTACGCATCATTGAACGACGGCTTGCGTTATGCTGACGGTTTTTTTCGCTAGTGATAGCGCGTTTTTTTGCAGACTTGATGTTAGCCAAGGTTTGCTCCTAACAATCTTAAAATAAGCTTAATTTAAAGGCCGTGGAATATGCCTTTTTTAATCGTGAATGTCAATAAAAATTTGACATACCAAGAAAAACTGCTCCTATATAACGAACATCAATTTGCCGCTCTAGCACAGTTAATACCGCTATTGTAACAAAGGCGGTGAGTTCAGCCTAGTGCTTTAGAGCGATTTATAAAAAAGACTGTGGCATAATTGGTTTTATCGTTGGTTTTAAAGCAGGTTTAGTGTGGCAAAAGGATTATTTCGTTCCGGTATGATTGTAAGTGCAATGACAATGATATCGCGTGTTTTAGGATTAGTGCGAGATGCTGTTGTCGCAAATTTACTTGGCGCAGGTGCTGCCGCCGACGTTTTTTTATTTGCTAATCGCATTCCCAACTTTTTACGCCGCTTATTTGCTGAAGGGGCATTTGCGCAAGCATTTGTGCCCGTTTTGTCGGAAATCAAACAGCAACAAGGAGACGACAAAGTCAGGCTGTTTGTTGCTCAAGCCGCTGGCACACTTGGTACTATTTTATTGGTTGTAACTATAATCGGTGTAATTGCATCGCCAATTATTGCAGCACTATTTGGTACTGGGTGGTTTATTGAGTGGTGGCAAGGTGGCCCAGACGGTGAAAAATTTGTATTAGCCAGTAGTTTACTTAAGCTAACGTTCCCTTATTTATTTTTTGTAAGTCTTGTTGCACTCAGTGGCGCGGTGATGAATGTTTATAATCGTTTTGCTGTTGCGGCCTTTACGCCAGTGCTGTTGAATATTTCGATTATTGCCTGTGCAATCTTATTACACGATAAATTCTCGGTTGGTGCTTATTCGCTAGCTATTGGTGTGTTTGTCGGTGGAGTGGTGCAGTTATTGTTTCAATTGCCGTTTCTGTACCGAGCGAAAATGCTCAGTAAACCACGTTGGGCCTGGCAGGACGAAAATGTAAAAAAAGTCCGTAAGTTAATGTTACCGGCGTTGTTTGGGGTATCTATTAGTCAAATTAATCTACTGCTTGATACCATGATTGCGTCATTGTTAATGACAGGGTCAATTGCTTGGTTATATTATTCTGACCGCCTAATCGAATTTCCACTGGGGTTATTTGGCATTGGTATCGCGACGGTTATTTTACCTGCGCTATCTAAATTACATAGCAGCGAAAAAAGCAGCGATTTTCAGCACACCTTAGACTGGGGAGTGCGGTTTGTGATCTTTTTAGGCTTACCTGCGATGATTGGTTTGATGATCATTAGCCCGTTAATCATCTCTGTATTATTTGATCATGGCGCGTTTAGTCAAGGTGATGTCGATCATGTTCAGGCCGTGAGTTTAGGGGTGATGGCTTACTCTGTTGGGCTTGTCAGTTTTATGTTGATCAAAGTTTTAGCGCCGGGATTTTATGCACGTCAAGACACTAAAACTCCGGTGCGTATTGGCATTATTACGCTGGTGTTGAACATGGTTTTTAATATTATGTTAGCACCGTTTATAGGTTACTTAGGATTGGCGCTTGCGACTTCAATGTCGGCCAGTTGTAATGCGTATCTGCTTTATCGTCAATTAAGCAAAGAGCAGGTTTATCAGTTTTCGCGTTTTAGTTTATTGTTTACCTGCAAATGTTTGCTCGCCGCTTTATTGATGGGGGTTGTAGTTTGGTACGCTGCGACACAGTTTTTATGGCGTCAGTGGCATTTTAGTGAGCAAGTTGTTTTATTGATAGGTTTACTCGCTCTGGCAGGGGGGGTGTACTTTTTAGTGTTGTTTTTACTCGGGGTAAGACTAAATACCATAAAAAACGTTGTTAGTGCTCAATCAGACTAAAAAAATCAACTGAAACTCGCATCTTGAGGTGGTTTGGGTATAATCGGTGATTCTGTAACCCAAGTGAAATTTTACTCGGTACATAACGCTTACAAAGGCATTAGGTGGCATGGAGTTAATTAGAGGTATCCACAATATTCGCACACAGCATTATGGTTGTGTGTTGACCATTGGTAATTTTGATGGTGTGCACTTAGGTCATGGTGAAGTACTCAATGGATTACTCAATGACGCTAAAAAATATAACTTACCGAGTACGGTAATGTTATTTGAGCCTCAGCCACAAGAGTTTTTTGCCAAAGATAATGCGCCAGCTCGATTAACGCGGTTACGCGATAAGCTAGGTCTGTTAGCAAAGTTAGGCGTTGAACGGGTAATTTGTATTAGTTTTAATCAGCAATTTGCCAATATGGAAGCAGAGCAATTTGTAACAGAGATACTGATCAACAAGTTGGGTGTCAAAGCGCTAACCGTAGGTGATGATTTTCGCTTTGGTAAAAGACGTCAAGGTGACTTTAATTTACTAAAAAAAATGGGCCTCGCGGCTCATATGGATGTAAAAAGCACCGCGAGTTTTCGGCAATTAAATGCTAGAGTAAGCAGCACCTTGATCCGCCAAGCATTAGCTGAAGGTCAGTTAGCGCAAGCCAAAGCGATGCTAGGTCATGATTACGCAATATCAGGGCGAGTGATTCATGGCTGGAAACGCGGTCGTGAATTAGGGTTTAGGACTGCAAATATTGCGTTAAAGCGGCAAGTATGCCCTGTAAATGGGGTGTTTGCGGTACAAGTAACGTTAAACGATAAAACAGTGTTTGGGGTTGCAAATATTGGCAACAAACCCACATTTAATGGAACACGCGCATTATTAGAAGTTCATCTGTTCGACTTTGCGCAAGATATTTATGGACAGTTTATGCACGTGGAGTTAATTAAAAAGCTTCGCGATGAGAAAAAATTCGAGACATTAACACAATTGACGGCACAAATAGCAACTGATGTTGCTGCCGCTAAACAGTGTTTTGGTTTAAATTAGGTAGCCGATACGGAAACTAGGATTAATGAGCGACTACAAGCATACTTTGAATTTACCGGAAACGACGTTTCCAATGCGCGGCAATTTGGCACAACGTGAGCCAAAAATGCTTAAGACATGGTATGAAGACGACCTGTACGGTCAAATTCGCAACGCTAAGAAAGGTAAAAAAACCTTTATTTTGCATGACGGCCCTCCGTATGCGAACGGCGATATCCATTTAGGTCATTCAGTAAATAAAATTCTAAAAGATATTATTGTTAAATCAAAAACCTTATCTGATTTTGATGCGCCTTACGTACCTGGTTGGGATTGCCATGGTCTACCGATTGAATTAATGGTAGAGAAAAAAGTGGGTAAGCCAGGCGTGAAAGTCACGGCTGCAGAATTCCGTGAGAAATGTCGTGAATACGCTAAAAAACAAGTTGAAGGCCAAAAAGTTGATTTTAAACGTTTAGGCGTATTTGCTGATTGGGATAAGCCTTACTTAACCATGAATTTTGACTTCGAAGCAAACGCAATTCGTGTGCTTGGACGTATCATCGAAAAAGGCCATTTACACAAAGGCGCAAAGCCTGTGCATTGGTGTACTGATTGTGGTTCTGCTTTGGCCGAGGCTGAGGTTGAATATCAAGATAAGCAATCACCAGCGATTGATGTGCGTTTTGAGTTTGTTGATCAAGCAGCCGTTGTTAGTGCCTTTGATTTAAAAGCCGATCATGAAGGTAAAGGTACTGTCAGTACAGTGATCTGGACAACTACACCATGGACACTGCCAGCTAACCGTGCGGTTGCCGTGCATGCTGAACTAGAATATGCCTTAGTGCAAGTTGATGATGACGGCGCGCAGCAGCGTTTGATTATAGGGTCAGAGCTAGTTAAAGATGCAATGGATCGCTACGGCTTTAAGCACTTTCACGTATTAGGTTATGTAACGGGTTCAGCACTTGAAAATTTACAAGTGGCACATCCATTTTACGATTTTAATGTACCAGTGATTGTGGCCGATCATGTTACTACTGACTCTGGTACGGGTATCGTGCATACAGCACCTGGCCACGGTCAAGAAGATTTCGTGGCAGGTCTACAATACGGCTTAGAAGTGGCTAACCCGGTTGGTGCAAATGGTGTTTATTTACCTGACACTGAGCTTTTTGCAGGTCAACATGTATTCAAAGCCAATGCGAGTGTAGTTGATGTGCTGACTGAGCGTAATGCGCTTATGCATCACCATGCCTTAACGCACAGTTACCCGCATTGCTGGCGTCATAAAACGCCAATTATTTTCCGTGCAACGCCGCAGTGGTTCATTAGTATGGATCAAGCTAATTTGCGCCAAGATTCATTAAAAGAGATTAAAAACACTCAGTGGTTGCCAGAATGGGGCGAAAGCCGCATAGCAAACATGGTTGAAGGTCGCCCAGATTGGTGTATTTCGCGTCAACGTACTTGGGGTGTTCCAATTGCACTGTTTGTTGATAAAGACACCGGTGCTCTTCATCCTGATGCTCAAGCTTTGATTGAAAAAGCAGCCCTGCTGGTTGAAAAATCCGGTATTCAAGCATGGTATGACTTAGAGCCTGCAACTTTACTTGGTGAAGCTGATGCTCAGCAATACATGAAAGTGCAAGATACATTAGATGTATGGTTTGATTCTGGTGTAACGCACGCCTGTGTGGTTGATGCTCGCGAAGATTTAGTTGGTCCAGCTGATTTATACTTAGAAGGCTCAGATCAACACCGCGGTTGGTTTATGTCATCAATGATGACGTCAGTGGCAATTAATGGTCATGCACCATATCGTCAAGTGCTAACTCACGGTTTCACTGTTGATGAAAACGGCCGTAAGATGTCAAAATCGCTAGGTAACGTTATTTCACCACAGAATGTGATGAATAAACTCGGTGCAGATATTTTACGCTTGTGGGTTGCTTCAACTGATTACACTGCAGAAATGACCGTATCAGATGAAATCTTCAACCGTTCTGCGGATCGCTACCGTCGTATTCGTAACACTAGCCGTTACTTACTCGCTAACTTAAGTGGTTTTGATCCTAAAACTGACCAAGTAGCTATTGATGACATGGTTGAACTTGATCGTTGGATTGTTGGCCGTGCGGCGCAATTACAAGATGAAATTTTGGCGGCTTACGAAAGTTACCAAATGCTCCAAGTAACGCAAAAGCTAATGAATTTCTGTACTGGTGAGCTTGGTTCATTCTATTTAGATGTGATCAAAGACCGTCAATACACAGCGAAAAGTGATAGTCATGCCCGTCGTTCATGTCAAACAGCTCTATATCATATTGCCGAAGCTATGACTCGCTGGATGGCGCCAATCATGAGCTTTACCGCACAAGAGATTTGGCAAGCACTGCCAGGTGAACGTGACCAATATGTGTTTACTTCAGTTTGGTATGATGGCTTAAAAGCGGTTGGCGAAGGCCAGTTTAGTAATGACGATTGGTTAACGATTCTAAACGTGCGTGATGAAGTAAACCGTGTGTTAGAAGGTGCACGTAAAGAAGACGTGATCGGTGCGACACTACAAGCTAATGTGAATATTTTTGCCAATGCAGAGCTTGCAGCTAAATTAGCAGCTTTGGGTGATGAGCTTCGCTTTGTATTCTTAACATCTAACGTTACTGTTACAGCTGTTGATGCACAACCAGATGCAACTCAAACAACTGAAATTGAAGGCTTATACATCAGCGTATCAGCTACCGATGCACAAAAGTGCGAACGTTGTTGGCATTACTGTGATGATGTAGGTGCAAATCCTGCGCATCCAGAAATTTGTGGTCGTTGTGTTAGCAACGTAGATGGCGAAGGCGAAACACGCCAATTCGCATAGGAGTAGGAAGTGAGCAAACTAGCCCAAAAAAGTGGTTTAGTGTGGCTTTGGTTAAGTTTGCTACTTTTAGTAGCAGACTTTGCCAGTAAAACACTGGTTGTTAAAACCATGAATTTACGCGAATCAATTGATATATTGCCATTTTTCAATCTAACCTATGTGCATAACTATGGCGCAGCTTTTAGTTTTTTAAGTGAAGCGGGTGGTTGGCAACGTTGGTTTTTAAGCGTTATTGCTATTTCAATCAGCGTATTATTGATCTGGTGGCTAAAACGTTTACCCGCCACTAATAAAATTTTATGCAGTGCTTATTCGTTAGTATTAGCGGGCGCAATTGGCAATTTATATGACCGTATCAGCCATGGTTATGTGATTGACTTTTTACACTTTTATTATGAAAGCTGGAATTTTCCTGCGTTCAATATTGCCGACAGTGCGATTTGTATTGGTGCCGCATTATTATTATTTGATGCCTTTACTGGCGAAAGTCCTAAGGAGCAAAAAGCATGAGCCAAGCAGTTATAGGTGAAAAATCAGAGGTTATTTTTCATTTCTCAATTAAGCTATCGGATGGCTCTGCGGCAGATTCAACCAAAGTGCATAATAAGCCTGCAAAATTAACTATGGGTGATGGTAGTCTAACGGCTAACTTTGAAAAATGCTTATTTGGTTTAGCGTCTGGAGACAGCAAGTCATTTGAACTTGAGCCTGAAGATGCTTTTGGTCAACCAAACCCAGATAATATTTACTATGTAGACCGTAGTAAGTTTGGCCCAGAAACGCCGGCAAAAATTGGCTCTATTATTGCGTTTACTCAACCTGATGGTACCGAATTACCAGGAGTTGTTCGTGAAGTGCAGGGGGAGTCTGTGACCATCGATTTTAATCATCCGCTTGCAGGTCAACGTTTAACTTTTGAAGTTGATATTTTAGAGGTTACCGATATTGCTAAGGTAAGTAACTAATGGAAATTTTATTGGCAAATCCGCGCGGTTTTTGTGCGGGAGTCGACCGCGCGATTAGTATCGTTGAACGTGCGTTAGATATCTTTGAAAAACCGATCTATGTGCGCCATGAAGTTGTCCATAACCGCTACGTGGTAGATGGTTTGAAAAGACGTGGTGCGGTGTTTGTTGAAGAATTGGATCAAGTGCCAGACGACAGCATTGTTATTTTTAGTGCCCATGGCGTGTCACAAGCTGTACGCAGTGAAGCTAAGCGTCGAGATTTAAAAGTATTTGATGCAACATGTCCATTGGTCACTAAAGTGCATATGGAAGTGACCCGCGCTAGTCGTAAAGGTATCGAGTGTATTTTAATTGGTCATCATGGTCACCCTGAAGTTGAAGGCACCATGGGGCAATACGATAACGCTAAAGGTGGTATTTATTTAGTTGAAACGCCTGAAGATGTTGCCAAACTAAACGTGAAAAATCCAAATAACTTATTTTATTGTAGCCAAACTACATTATCGGTAGATGATACCGCAGATGTTATAGATGGCTTAAGAAGTAAGTTTCCAGCGATTGATGGCCCACGTAAAGACGATATTTGTTACGCCACACAAAATCGCCAAGATGCGGTACGTGACTTAGCTGATAAAGTAGATGTGTTATTAGTTGTTGGTGCTAAAAATAGCTCAAATTCAAATCGGTTACGTGAACTTGCTGATAAAATGGGTACTGTTGCTTACTTAATTGATGACGCCAGTAATGTTGAAGATCAATGGTTTACTAATGTCAATGCGGTTGGTGTTACCGCGGGTGCATCAGCCCCTGAAGTGCTTGTACAACAAGTGATTAACCGCCTTAAAGAATTAGGCGGTAAACAGGTTATTGAAAACCCAGGCGAAGTAGAAAATATCGTATTTGCTGTACCCGTTGAGCTACGCTAACCTTAGCGTACTGACAGGACATTTTTAAGGAGCGCGCAATGAGCAAGTCGGTGCAAACCAATACTTTGCTTTTTGCGGCGCTGTTTAAAGAACGCGGCGTACTTGCTACTTTAGTCGTTGCGCAAGTTATCGCCACTATACTAGCTTTCGCTCCTGCAACTGCGGATGATATTTGGATCCGCCTCGGCGGGATCAGCCTGTTTTTACATCTCACATTTTTGTCTAGTCTAACTTGGCTTTACTTACTACGTAAACCACTTGCATACTTGAGTCAGCCTTGGCAATTAAGTGCTTTAATGGCTTCATTACTACTTACAACGGCGGTTTTCAGCGGATTGTTAGTGGCCTATGGAGGCGACTTTATTGCACAACAACATACTTATCAGTTTATTTTAAGAAACTTATTAGTCGCTTTTTTAGTCACCGCATTATTTATTCAATTTTTAACTATTCATTTTGAAAAAGACCAGCAAACTAATGCGTTGGCTCGCGCAGAGCTAGATGCCTTACAGGCACGTATTCGTCCGCATTTTTTATACAACAGCCTCAATACCGCAGCGGAGCTTACACATTATGATCCTCAAGCTGCAGAGCAAGCGATTTTAGCGCTCGCGGCATTATCTCAAGCGGCAATGCGAGTGGGGAAAGAGACTGCACTAAGTGATGAAATAGCACTGACTCAGCAATATATTGCGCTTGAAAGTTGGCGGTTTGCTGATCGTTTACAAGTCAACTGGCAATTACCGGAGCAATTGCCAGAGATAACTATTCCGTGCTTAACATTACAACCACTGCTAGAGAATGCTGTTTGTCACGGTGTTGAGCCTTCATTGACTGGCGCTATAATTTATGTCGAGTTACATATTAGTAAACGCTCGTTAGTCATTTTAGTTGAAAACCCAATCTCGTCGCAGCAGCAAAAACGCTCAGGAAATGGTATGGCACTGAATAATATTCGCCAGCGGTTAGATCTTTATTATCAAGGTCATGCAAAGCTGACAATGACAACACGAGGTGATATTTTTCGGGTCAAGTTAGTGCTGCCCCTGGCTATTAATAATGCCAAGGAGCAAGCATGAAGGTACTCATAGTTGATGATGAGCCATTAGCACGTGCTCGCTTACAGCGATTACTTGCTCATTACCCAGACTATAACCATGCAGCACAAGCAAGTAATGGCAACGAGGCTTTGCAACAAGTGAAGCTGCAGGCTCCTGATATTGTATTTCTGGATGTTGATATGCCTGCTATGAGCGGTTTAGAAGTTGCAACACAATTGAATAAGTTGTCTGTCCCTCCAGCTATTATTTTCGTCACCGCTCATCCTGAGCATGCCTTAGAAGCATTGCAACTCAGTGCTGCGGGTTATTTAGTAAAACCTGTGACGGAGCAAAATTTAGCAAAAGCAATAGATCAACTAGGCCGTTTAACGCGCGCCCATCTACAAAAGCAACGTCCAGCGGCAATCAGTTATCAACTTGCAGGCGTGACCAGAAGTGTGGCGTTAGCAGAGGTATGTTATGTGATAGCGGAAGATAAATACACGCGTTTGATATTCACTCACGGCGAAGCACTGCTTGATCAAAGCTTAAAGCAACTTGAGCAAGAATATCCCACCCAGTTATTACGCATCCATCGTAAAATATTAATTAATAAATCGCGCTTAGTTGCGTTAAAAAAAGCGGGTGATGGCAGCCATGTGGTTGCACTAAGCGACTGTAGCTGCTTATTACCGGTAAGCCGACGAGCTTATAAAACCGTTAAAGATCATCTCTAAAGCTAGTTAACCATTCATCAACAAATATAACCGTTCATCCTTAGCATTGTTGTATATACACAGTGTTCGCATATGCTTATAGTCAGATTGTTTTATATTAGGTGTGTTATGAGAGTCACCAATTCGTCATCACAACGAGGCTTTACCTTAGTTGAGGTATTAATCGCGTTTGTGATCCTAAGCTTTGGCTTACTCGGTGCAGTAGCATTACAAGCAAAAGCAAAACAGGCCAGCTTTGATTCTATGCAGCGCGCTGCTGCTGTGGCCCTAGGTAATGATATGATCCAGCGAATGCGTGCCAATGACAGAGTAGGGGTGATCACTCAATACAATGGCACATTTAACAGTGATACGCCGCTGCAACAGTCTCGAACTTGCTATACCAACACTTGTAACTCAGGGCAAATTGCTGCACTCGATCGCCAGCAATGGATCCGTGCAATTCAGGCACGTGAAAATACGGGAGCTTTGGATGATGCAACTGTGTGTATCAATAATCAACGCGATGCCGCAAGTGGTAGTAACGCATACACCCTCCAAGTGGTGATCAGCTGGGAAGGACGTCAAGAGTTTACCGCTATTGGCGATACAGCAGCTATAAAGTGCGGTGCGGCAAATAATAAGCGCAGGGTAGTCGTATTAAATAGCTTTTTGTATCTAAGGACCTCGTGAAATGAAACAGCAAGGCTTTACTTTAGTTGAGATGATGGTGGCATTGTTTATCGGTGGACTTGTGCTAGGTGGGGTGATGTTCACTTACATTAGTATGAAAGTAACAACACGTGACACTATGACGATTGGTGAGCTACAAGAAACTGGCCGCTTAGCTTTGAGTATTATGCAGCGTGATATAGAACAAATAGGTTTTTGGGGTACGTTTTACGAAGATTCATTTTCAGTTGATAATACTGTGATTGCTAATAGTCCGGGTAATTCAGCCGTATCTTGTACACAAGCGCTTAATAATAATAGCTTCCCAGTTAATACAGTAAACAGTAACTTCCGTTTAGTGTATTCAATCGAATCAACG